>NZ_RZOS01000424.1:0-4864 GCF_004022605.1 Mesorhizobium sp. M4B.F.Ca.ET.089.01.1.1 | reverse complement strand
GCCTGGGAGACGGTGATCGATCATGCGCATCTGTTCGGCGCTTCCACGGTCAGCGGCTTCACCGGCCGTATTCGCGGCAAGCCGCTGACCGACAGCCTGCCGCGCTTCCGCGAGGTCTGGGGGCCGCTGGCGAAGCGCGCCGCCGACAAGGGCGTGCGCATCGCCTTCGAGAATTGCGCGATGGATGGCAACTGGGCCAGCGGTGACTGGAACATCGCCCACAATCCGGATGCCTGGGAGCTGATGTTCAACGAATTGCCGGATGACAATCTCGGCCTCGAATGGGAGCCCTGCCATCAGCTCGTCTACCTGATCGACCCGATGCCGCAGATCCGCAAATGGGCGCCGCGCATCTTCCATGTCCACGGCAAGGACGCCACCGTGCGCTGGGACGTCATCCGCGAGCACGGCGTGTTCGGCCGGCTGCCCTTCGTGCAGATGCGCACGCCGGGCTTCGGCGACAGCGACTGGACGCGGGTGATCAGCGAATTGCGGCTGGCCGGCTACAAGGGCGCCATCGACATCGAGGGCTGGCACGACCCTGTCTATCGCGACGACCTGGAGATCACCGGGCAAGTGCGCGCGCTGGATTATCTCAAGCAATGCAGGGGAGGTGCCAGCTACCTGCCAAATCCGATGTGAGGCCAAAGTTGATGTGAGGATTGGCCGGCGGGAGGAGCCGGCCGGCCAGTTTTGCGGCGCACTGCCGAAGCGAATGTCGAAAACCCTCGCTTGGCGAGGAAACAAAGGGAGGAACGTGCATGAGCATCGCGTTTAGAACGACACTTCTGCGCACGACCGTCGTGGCCGCAGCCACGGCGCTTGCCGCCGCCATCTCCACCTTGCCGGCGCAGGCGCTGGATGCCCAATGGTGCAAGGACGTCCACATCCGCTTCTTCGTCGGCGGCGCGGAGGGCGACGCCTTCGGCACCATCGTCTACAATGGCGCCAAGCAGGCGGCCGCCGATCTCGGGCCTAAGGTCGACTACATCTTCTCGCAGTGGGATTCCGAGAAGATGGTGCAGCAGTTACGCGAGGCCGTCGCCGTGAAACCCAACGGCATCGCCATGATGGGCCATCCGGGCGACGCCGCGATCATGCCTCTGGCCGAGCAGGCGCACAAGGACGGCATCAAGATGATGTACCAGAACGTTCCGGTGCCGAAGGTGGTGGAAGCGTTCGGCGGCGGCTATGTCGGCGCCCAGCAGGAGCAGCAGGGCCGTGCACTCGGCGCCGAGGCCATCAAGCTCGGCAAGCTCAAGTCCGGCGACAAGGCGATCATGATCGGCCCGTTCGAGAACGAGGCCCGCGGCGCGCGAGAGCGCGGCACGGTGGCCGTACTCAAGGAGGCCGGCATCAGTGTCATCCAGCTGCCGTCACCGCCGAGCGGCGAATGGGCATCCGACCCCAATCTGGCGATTCCGGTGATCACCGCGGCCCTGCTCAACAACCCTGATATCAAGGCGGTCGGCTATCCCGGCGGCCAGATGCTGGGCAATGTCGCCACCTACATGCAGGCGGCGGGAAGAAAGCCCGGCGAGATCTTCAATTTCGGCTTCGACACCAGCCCGCAGATCGTCGAGGGCTTCAAGGGCGGCTGGGTGCAGCTGACGGCCGACCAGCAGCCCTTCCTGCAGGGCTACCTGCCGATCCTCAGCCTCTGCCAGCAGGTAGTGCTGGGTCTGGCGCCGATGAATGTCGATACCGGCGCCGGCTTCGTGACGCCGCAGAATTACGAGATCGTCGCCGAGCTGGCCAAGCAGGCGCTGCGCTGACCTCCCAAGCCGTCGGCCGGGATTTCGCCCGGCCGGCGGGGCCGCCGGCGAGGAGACCGGCAAGACAGACAATCCGAGCGAGGATCGCATGGGCGAACGCATCATCGAACTGCGCGACATCAAGAAGTCGTATGGCCAGGTCTATGCGCTTGGCGGCGTCAACCTCAGCGTCGACCGCGGCGAGGTGGTCGGCCTGATCGGCGACAATGGCGCCGGCAAGTCGACGCTGATCAAGATCCTGTCAGGCGTGGTCAAGCCGACCAGCGGCGAGATCCTGGTGCGCGGCAAGCCGGTCAGCGGATGGAGCGCGGCGCGCTCGCGCGATGCCGGCATCGAGACGGTGTTCCAGGACCGGGCGCAGGCGGTGCAGCAGACGATCGTGCGCAACATCTTCATGGGTCGCGAACTGACCAGCTGGATGGGCTGGCTGAAGGTCAACAAGGAGATCGAGGAGGCGAGCCGGCTGATGCGGGAGATCGGCTTCACCTCGAAAGTGTTCACGCCGCACTCGATCGTCGGCCAGCTTTCGGGCGGCGAACGCCAGGGCGTGGCGATCGCGCGCGCCATCTACAAGCAGGCGGAGCTGATCATCCTCGACGAGCCGACGACGGCGCTGTCGCTGACCGAGACCGCCAAGGTCTTCCACTTCGTGCGCCAGGTGCGGGCGAGCGGCCGGTCGATCCTGTTCATCGGCCACAACATCCACCACGTCTTCGACATTGCCGACCGCTTCGTGGTGCTCGACCGCGGCAAGGTGGCGCTGACCGCCGACCGCAGCCAGATCAAGTCGGCGGAAGATCTCATCAACTTCATGGAAGACGTGGCGCATCCGGGCGGCCTGCCCGGACTGCACGAGGCGGGCGAAGCGGAGCAGGGAGCGCGATGAGCAAGGCCATGGAACCCGATCTGCAATCTCCCCTGGGAAGAACAAGCGGCCAGGCAGGCAAGGAATGGAGCCATCCATCCGACCACTGGCTGCGCGGCTTCGTCATCGACAACCGCGCCGCGCTCGGCACGCTCGGCGTGTTCATCTTCATGATGGCGGTGTTCATCATCGCCAATCCGACGGTGTTCACCACCTGGTATCTCTACAGCTCGGTACTGACGACGCTTCCCGTTGCGCTGTTCGTGGTGGTGCCGCTGGTCTTCGTCGTCACCTGCGACGAGATCGACCTGTCGTTCCCGGCAACGATGGGTTTTGCCTCATGGGTCTTCGCACTGGTCGTGCAGGCCGGCTATGATCCGTTCCTCGGCATCGCCGCCGCGCTGGTCACCGGCACGCTGCTCGGCTTCCTGGTCGGATCGCTGGTCGTCTATGGCGGACTGTCGTCGCTGATCGCCACGCTCGGCATGAATTTCCTGTTGCGCGGCCTGATCCAGATCATCAACGAGGGCAGGTCGATGGCGCTGACCGGCCTTGCCGACAGCTCAGCCTACAAGATCTTCTCGAGCCAGCTCTGGGGCATCCCGGTGCAGGTCTTCTGGGCCATCGCCTTCGTCGTTTTCTCGGCGCTGCTCTACAACCGCCACCGCTTCGGCGCGCAGGTGAGGGCAGTCGGCGACAATCCGGACAGCGCCAAGCAGATGGGCATCGACGTCAAGCGCGTCAAAGTCAAGGTGTTCGTCTTCACCGGCATCGGGGCGGCGATCGCCGGCACCTTCTCGGTGATGATCGACTTCACCTGGTGGCCGACGGCCGGCGACGGCTATCTGCTGCCGGTGCTGGCCTCGGTGTTCGTCGGCGGCACGCCGACCTGGGGCGGCATCGGCACGGTGGTCGGCGGCGCGATCGGCGCGGTGACCGTGTCGTTCATCCAGACCGGCGTGGTGGCGGCGGGGCTGAGCGGCTTCTACGCGCAGTTCTTCAACGGGCTGATCATCATCTTGTCGCTGCTCGGCCATAAGTGGAACCAGGCGAGGTATCGGTGAGGGAATTGCTCACACGCCGGTGACAAAGCCGTCCAGCACGCGTTTCTGGCCGGCCTTGTCGAAGTCGATGGTGAGCTTGTTGCCTTCGATTGCCGCAATGTTGCCGTTGCCGAATTTCTGGTGGAAGACGCGGTCGCCGACGCTGAAGGCCGACGGCTTGTCGGCGACGGACTTGGCGACCAGTTCGCCGTCGATGGTGCGACCCTTGACGCTGGTGCGGCCGGCGCCGTAGCCGCTGTCGGTCTCGCCATAGCCGATGCGCTCGACCTGGTGGCCGGAGCGCGTGCCCCAGTTGCGATCGGTGGCCTCGGTGCGGTTGGCCTGCGCGCGCTGCCAGCCCGGCGTCGAATAGGTGTTGGAGAAGGATTTTTCCTCGCCGATATTGTCGAAGCGCGAGGCGCCGTAGGGGTTCTGCCGGCCGCCGCGTCCGGAGGCGAACGAGCCGCCGCCGTAGCTGTTGCCGTAGCCGCCATAGGAGTTGCCGCTCTCGGCGACCTCGACATGGGTTTCCGGCAATTCGTCGAGGAAGCGCGACGGGATGGTCGATTGCCACAGGCCGTGGATGAGGCGGTTGGAGACGAACCAGATGTGCAGGTTCTTCTTGGCGCGTGTCAGGCCGACATAGGCGAGGCGGCGCTCCTCCTCGAGGCCGGAACGGCCGCCTTCGTCGAGCGCGCGCTGGTGCGGGAACAGGCCTTCTTCCCAGCCGGGGAGGAAGACGGTCTCGAACTCGAGACCCTTGGCCGAATGCAGCGTCATGATCGAGACTGCATCGAGCGACTCGCTCTGCTCGGCCTCCATGACCAGCGCGACATGCTCGAGGAAGGCGCGCAGCGATTCGTACTCCTCCATGGAGCGGATCAGCTCCTTGAGGTTTTCCAGCCGCCCGGGCGATTCGGCCGAGCGGTCGTTCTTCCACATGTCGGTGTAGCCGCTCTCCTCCAGGATGGTCTCGGCGAGCTCGGTGTGCGGCGTGGTCTCCAGCGCCTTTTGCCAGCGCTCGAAATTCGCCGCGACCTCGCGCAGGGCGGCGCGCGGCTTCGGCTTCATCTCGTCGCTTTCGGCGAGGTTGCCGGCGGCTTCCAGCATCGGGATGCGCAGCGCCCGCGCCGTGTCGTGGATCTGGCGGATCGTGGCTTCGCCGAGCCCACGCTTCGGCA
>NZ_RZOS01000423.1:0-4866 GCF_004022605.1 Mesorhizobium sp. M4B.F.Ca.ET.089.01.1.1 | reverse complement strand
GCCCCCATACTGTCGTGCCCATCACCGCATAGTCTTCGGTTAACAGGTCAGCGGCGTTGTCCACTTCGAGATGCTCGACCCCCGCCGCCAAGGGTATCGAAGGTTCGCGTCCGACAAAGGCAATGCGGGGCGGTGCTTCCAATTGCAGGCAGCGCTTCGCGATCGCATCGACCAGGTTGATGATGGCATTTCGAGTGAAGGCGGAGACAAGAATGCGACATGGCGAGCCAGCACGGCGCCGGGCCTCGATATAGCCGGCCGCCATCCAGGCCAGCGCATGGGTCTTGCCGGTGCCGGGCGGGCCTAGAATAAGTCCGGCGCGGGCGGTCGAAAGCCCATGCCATGCCTCGATCTGCGCGCGGCGGAGGGGTTGGCCGGCCGCTTCGGTCAGCTGCTGTGCAACGTCCTCGAAGCCCGCTTCCCAGATGTCGGCATCGACCGGATCGCTCGCGAAATCGAGCGGATCACGCAGAAAGCGGAGGATGGCATCGGCGCTCATGGCTGGCTTCCGCTGCCCAGTTTGAGCAGATAATTCTGGATTCGCGGGCCGTTGATGTCCCGGTGGGTCTTGTCGATGCACCAGCCTTTAAGACCCGTCTTGCGCCGCAGGCTCGCCATCATAGAGGAGTCATATTGCTTGGCCGACATGCTAACAAACAATGATCCATAATCGCCATAGTTGAAGCGAATCTCGAGCGCTCGCCAAATGGCCGGGTTAAGCCGAAGATCAGGATCGTCGTCCGTCAAGATGAGGCCGATATCATCTGGTGAGATTTCAGCGTCCCGACTTTCGGGTGGGATAGAGAAGCGAAGCCAACGCCGGCCATCGGGATGCCGGCCTTCGCTTTCGAGTGTCAGACCGGCAAGGCACTCGCTGCGTTGCTGGCGAACGCGCGCCGGCTGGGCCAGCCGGACAAGTGTCTCGAGGAGTGCGCTACGTGAATCCAGCAGTTCATAGGCATGCAACAGGTCAAGATCGGCGGCGTTGAGCGGGTTGAGCGTCGACTGGAAGCGGAAAGGCTGCTTGTTGAGCCGCAGAAACGGCTGGGCGGCGGCCGCATTCTCGTGTGTCAGCCAGTCTACCAAGTCAGCGGTGGCCTCCAGCCGTTCTCGCACATCCAGCTCGACCTGCTCGGCTCGGATGGCGTCGCGCCGGCCTTCACGAAGTGATCGGATTACGTCCATCGCTAGTAAGGAGGAGAAATCGCGGCGGAAGGGCCCGGTCGGCTGATAAGCGGTGTCGATCCGTCCAGCTCTATACAGGCTTTCGGACACTTGTCGCAGGTCGTAGGAGACCTTGGAAGGTAGCGCGTAAAGCTGCTCGATCACCGATCGGACCGCAGTCGCCGGCAGATGATGCGCGCCCTTGAACTCAGGCTCCGGCACGACATCGTCAGGCGGAAACAGACGCACCGCGTGCAGCAACCCAGATCGAATCAGCGGGTCGTTCAAATGCCGACCGATCGCCGCCTGAATCGCTTTTGCCTCGGCTGGCTCGTAGATGAAGATGTGTGCCTGGATCTGATCATCGGAATCGGCCGCGGTATTGTGCGCATCGACATCGGCGAGGTCATTGATCAGACCGCCAAAGACGTCGAGTAGCGCCTGACGCTCAGCCTCGCCACTGCTCCGGTCAATTACCCGCACGATCGACTGGGGCTCACCGCCGCGGCGGGTATATGCGAGCGTGACGAGGTTCTCCTCAACCGCATCATGGTCAGCAAGCAGGTAAAAGGCGCGGTCGATCCGCGGCGGCATAAGGTAGCTCATCACATCGGGCAGTCGGCGGACTTCACCAGCTAGGATCGCTCCTGCGCGTGCGATGATCGTATCGCTACGGCGCTGTAGCGACCAACTCGTCGGGCCGTTGGCTCCGATGCCGGCGGCGGCCGCCAATTGGCCAACTGTGCGAAGGCCGCGGGCGCGCAGGGCCAGCTTTCCCTCGTGCGAGACACCGGGAACCGCGGAGACATCGTCGGCAGCAGGATCGGCGTGCTCAATCGATTTGCGGCAATGTCCGAGATAGTCGCATTGTTCGCACTTGAAATAGATGTGGAAGAAAGTCTCGTCGAAACCGGCGCTGACTCTTTTCGCGGCGATGCGCGGCACATCGCGGCGCAGGAATTCGTCCACCAGCCGGAGATAAGGTTTCAGCGGAAAAAGGGCTGGTTCGGTCAGGCCATCGATGATCCGCGTGCCGTTGCGAATATGCCAAACAGCGCCGGTCGGATCGACTTTTGCGTCGACGCCGAGATCGGCGAGCATGCCTTGGAGCAGCCTCGCATAGAAAGCAACTTGCGTCTTGTGAAATGGCGTCGAGTTCCTGGTCGCCTTGATATCGACGATACGGAAGACGGTGCCGTCGGGCCGCGCGTCACGAAACACTAGGTCGGCGTAGGAACGGTTGATCAGGATGTTATCGGGCAGATCGAGTTCGGCACGAAAGGATGGTCCCTGCTCGAGCCCCAACTGAGTTGCGACGTTCTGGCTGGTCTTTCCGCGCAGGAACGCAATGGTCTCGACCTGGCCAAGCCTGTCCTGGTCGGGCGCTGGCGCGAGCAGCGACTGCTCGGCGCGAACACGTGCGAGCACGCGTTCCTCGAACTTGTCGCCCTCGATAGCCCAGGCGGCGCCGCTTTCTTCCTTTGCGATAATAGCGCTGTCGCGCTCGAGACGCGTCATCATGTCGTAACGCGTCTTCCGCTCGCAGCGATATTGGACCCAAGATTTAACTGTAGAGCCCCTCAGCCCCGCCATTTGCCCCGCCATTTTTCGAATCGCCCGTGTCATACTCACAAGCCAAGTTTCCCAGCGCTATCACAAATCGTCCTAAGTCTCCTAACGCGGTGGCAACGCTTGGCACTATATCGAGGTGCTGCAACGGGTTGCTTGGCTGGGGCGGCTACTCACGGCCGGGCTGCCACGGCAGCCTGGCTGTACCGCGACCATCTCGTGCCTACATGTCGGCGCACAAAATTCCACGGGTGCGTCGGCGCACCCGTGGCCGCACTGAGCGTCTGTTCGCACTTTTTTGGTGTCATCCATAAGGCGCGTTCCATGCATGGGCACCTTTAAGAGACTACGTTGGTTAGCGAAGTGGGAGCGATGCCGTTGTTTCTGGTTCGCTCCTTCTCTGACCAGGAAGAATCAATTCTTCAAGGCGTGCCCTGCGCGGGCATCGTGACTCGTTCGCGCCGTGGATCGACGACGAGTCGCATCGGACGTGGCCGGGCGGCTGGTGCGAATTTCGCTTTATCCCCTCGATCCCCTCGGCTGAGTGGAGGACACGGTACCAAGCACGATTGTCGGTATCTCAGCGAAACTTGAGATTTGATAGTCGGGTTGCGCTAGTTCGGGATCAGTCTCCCAACGGGGCTTAAAGCCGCCAGGGAAATAGATTGTTGTAAGGCCCGCTTCCTTCGCAGGGCGGATGTCACGCTCAAGCTGATCGCCCACCATGTATCCGCGAGACGGCAATCCTTTCAGCAGTTGAATTCGCTCAAACAACCGCGGGTGCTTAGGTGCCTCTATAATGCGATCAATATACTTGTTAAGGTCATGTGCAGAAGCGGTTTGAGCAATCTTTTCCCTGTGACCCTCTGTAACGATGATAACGAGGCAACCCCCCGCATGGAGGATACTAAGCCCCTCAGCTACCCCAGGCCGAAGTGCGGGTAGACTGCCTATGGCAGATATGAATGACGTTTCGATGGATTCTGCCTGTGACTCCAACAGTTGTTCCTGATCACGTGCACCGGCCCAAGCTAGCCGCACAGCCCGGTCTGGCTGTATGCCACTCAAGACGAGGCCAATGGTGCGCGCCAACAAGCGCGGTGGATACCGCAGACCGGCGTGGTGACGCTCAGCAAGCATCTGATCAAGCACCCTGACGAAACCCAGTCTATCCTGAACGTGGGCCTGCCTGGAAACGGCCGCCTCCACCGCCTCAAGTAACGAGAGTTGTGCGCAGGCGAAAACGCGATCGGTATCCCAGAGCGTGTTGTCTGCATCGGCGAACAACACATTGGAATTTGCCGGTGGACCGTTCACTGCGGGGCGTCCTCATTCTCCACTACTGGATCGGTTGAGCCGTTGCGGTCAGGTACTTGAAACGGGGGCGCTGATTGCTCCTCTGTCTCGTGTTTGTCAGGCGTAGTCGACGGAACATTGTCGACCACTGAAGCCGCCGTGTCCGGTCGCGGCGCTGGCGCTACGAAGACATTCACAAGCCCAAGGAGAATCAACCAGAAAAATAGACTTCGTAGAGCGAATGCAAGGATGTCTTGCGCCGGTTCTAGGTAACGCACTTTGTCGGCTACCTTCGCAGCAATGAGGTAACTCTCGCCGATATAGTTGCGCAGGTAACGTATCGATAAATCATCTCTAGGTTGAAGTGAATCTGACGAGGGCGCTTTGGCTACGAACGATTCAGCCCATGCCGATGGCCGGACTGATATTATAGCCGGAAAGAAGAGGTGAGATTTTGGCTCGGCTAGTTCGCGCTTTGGATTGCTGGGGTCAGGATCGGGAAACTTGAAACGCGTGCGGGTAGCGTGAAAGATAACAAGCGCCCCACCGACCGCACTCAGAAGAAACAAGGAGAACGCAAGATAACTCGCCGCTATCAGCAGCGTTCGCCAATCCAAGATGGTCTGTAGGCTCAGGTCGGGCAGTGGATACGCTTGATTGAAACGTCCGAACAGCGCTCCCGAAAGCGCGCTGAGAAAAGTGGTGATTATCAAGAGGCGGGTTGCTTTTTGGTCTTGATACTCGGTCAGGCCCCTTACCTCGTCGAGTGACTCTCTCCCCCGTTCCAGCGCTGACTTCATGATATCGCTTGGCGTAGCAACTCTCGAACCGTTGCCA
>NZ_RZOS01000422.1:0-4868 GCF_004022605.1 Mesorhizobium sp. M4B.F.Ca.ET.089.01.1.1 | reverse complement strand
GCGACGGATCGATCTGGGACGCTTCCGTCCGCTCGATGCGCCGCGCCATGAAGGCGACGATCGCGTAGCAAAGCAGGGTGAACAGCGCCCAGATGCCGATCTTCTTGTCGAGGCCGGCCAGCAGGCCCGTCGCGGCGATCGCCAGCACCAGGATCGGCATGGCGGTCGCGCTGACCACCATGGTGCGGGCATGCAGCCTCAGGAGCTCGCGGTCGAAGTCGAGGCTGCCGGCCTGCTGCGAAAGACGGTCACGGGTTCTGCGCACCGCGCGCGCCACATCGCTGTTGCGATGCGGTTTCCTGCGGTCCACAATGAATTTGTCCGCTGTGTTCGAGCGTAGCAAAGGCATACAAACTTCAATTTCTGCGCGCAGCGATTTCAATTCGTTAAGCTACGTTCGAATGATTAAGAGACTGTTTGCCATATGAGCCGTTCCTGGTCGCCGAGGCCGCGCCGGCGATACGCTCCGCAGCCGCCTCGCAGCCTGTGGCGGCGGCTTTTCGACTATTGCCTGACCATAGTTCTGCTCGGTCTGCTGATCCTGCTCGCGGCCCGCCTCGACCGCTTCGAGACGCGCGAGGCCGCGGGCGCGGCGATCGTCAATGACGGCGATTCGATCACGCTTGGCGCCACGCGCATCCGCATGCGCGGCATCGACGCGCCGGAGTACCAGCAGACCTGCCGCAGGGACGGCGCCGACTATGCCTGCGGCAAGCTCGCGCGGCAGTCGCTGGTGCAGCTGATAGGCGGCCGTCCCGTGTCCTGCAGCGGCTGGCAGCAGGACCGCTATGGCCGGCTGCTTGGGGACTGCAAGGCGGGCGGCGTCAACCTCAACCGCGCCCAGGTCGAGGCCGGCTGGGCCGTCGCCTATGGCGATTTCGAGGCCGAGGAGGCCGGCGCCCGCGCCGGCAAGGCCGGCATCTGGGCCGGTACTTTCGACGAGCCGCAGGACTGGCGCGATACGCACGGCCGCGGACTGGTCGAAAGGAAGCACGGCACCTTGGCGTCTATCGGCGACGCCTTGCGCGAGTTTTTCCGCTTCCGGTAAGGAGATGGAGCGAGATTGGATCGGGAGGATGACAATGAAGCTGTTCGACGGCGGCCGCGCCCCCAATCCACGCAGGGTGCGGGTTTTCCTGGCCGAGAAAGGGATCGAGGTTCCGCTGGTGCCTGTCGACATGGGCGCGCTGGAGCACAAGCAGCAGGCCGTCAGTTCGCGCAACCCGCTGCAGCGCCTGCCGGTGCTCGAGCTCGACGACGGCACCATCATCACCGAATCCGTCGCCATCTGCCGCTATTTCGAGGAGCTTTATCCGGAGCCGCCTTTGTTCGGGCAAGGCGCGCTCGGCAAGGCAAAGGTCGAGATGTGGCAAAGGCGCATCGAGTTGAACCTGCTCAGCAGTGTCGCCCAGGCCTTTCGCCACATCCACCCGGCGATGAAGGAATGGGAGGTGCCGCAGGTCCCTGAGTGGGGCGAGGCGAACAAGCCGAAGGCGGTCGAATTCCTGAAGCTGCTCGATGCCGAACTGGCGCAACGCGAATTCGCCGCCGGCGACAGCTTCTCGATCGCCGACATCACCGGGCTGATCGCCATCGACTTCATGAAGCCGGCGCGCATCAAGGTGCCGGAGGAATGCACCAACGTGCTGCGCTGGCACGCGGCGATCTCCAGCCGGCCGAGCGCGGCCGCCTGAGGCCCGGATGAGCGAAGCGCTGGAGAGACTGACGGCAAGGGTCCGCGCCTGCCGCATCTGCGTCGAGAAGCCGCTTGGCCGGCCATTGCCGCACGAGCCGCGCCCGGTGCTGCTGCCGTCATCGACAGCGCGCATCCTGCTTGCCAGCCAGGCGCCGGGCACCAAGGTCCACCTCTCGGGCATGCCGTTCACCGACGCCTCCGGCGACCGGCTGCGCAGCTGGCTTGGCGTAACCAGCGAGGAGTTCTACGACACGGACAAATTCGCAATCGTGCCGATGGGGTTCTGCTTTCCCGGCCAGGATGCCAAGGGCGCCGACCTGCCGCCGCGCCGCGAATGCGCGCCGGCGTGGCGCGCCGAACTGATGGCGCTGATGCCGCAAATCGATCTGGTGCTGACCATCGGCGGCTACGCGCAGTCCTGGCACATGGGCACGGCGCGGCAGTCCTCGTTGACGGAAACCGTCAGGAACTGGCGCGCGATATGGGATGCGCCGGCCGGCCCGAAAGTGTTGCCGCTGCCGCATCCATCGTGGCGAAACACCGGCTGGCTGAAGAAGAATCCGTGGTTTGAAATGGATTTGCTGCCCTTCCTGAGGTCGGAAATCCGCTATCGCCTTGGTTAGGCATACAGCAAGAAAACACCCGCTTTCTGCATGTCTGGCAGAATTTCTTTCTTGTGAAAGGCCAGAATAAAAGGGATTATGGACAAACTATTCCTCAAAGCGCACGCCACGCAAGCCGGCGACATGCACTAACGGAGCATCCGATGGACCGCCTTGACCGAAAGATTCTGCGCCTCCTGCAGGAGGATGCGACATTGGCCGTCGCCGATGTCGCCAAGAAAGTCGGCCTGTCGACGACGCCTTGCTGGCGGCGCATACAGAAGCTCGAGGAAGAGGGCGTCATCAAGCGGCGCGTCGCTATCCTCGACCACGAGAAGGTCAATGTGCGCGTCACCGTCTTCGTGTCGATCCGCACCAATTCGCACAGCCATGAATGGCTGCGGCGCTTCTCAGAGGTGATCCAGGAATTTCCGGAAGTGGTCGAATTCTACCGCATGAGCGGCGACGTCGACTATCTGCTGCGCGTGGTGGTGCCCGACATCGCCGCCTACGACGCCTTCTACAAGCGGCTGATCGCCAAGATCGAGATCCGCGACGTCTCGTCGTCCTTTGCCATGGAGCAGATCAAGTACACGACCGAGATTCCGCTCGACTACATGGTGCTGGATAAGGAAGCCGGCGCCAACGCGGCTTGAGGTGCTGATGCGTGGCCGTTCTCCGGAAAGGTCACGCAAGCCTGCCTAGTTCTTCTTTTTGTTGAGGAAACTCCAGGGCGAGCTGACCGGCAGGGTGACCGTGTCCGGCACCGAGTTGACGCTTGCCACCTCGGCCTTGCGCACCGTGTAGCCCGACTGGATGACCGAGACGCCATCGAGGATGAAGAGTTGGCTCTTCTCCATCCCCGGCTTCAGCACGCCAGTGATGGAGACCGGCTGGTAGGCCTCTGACATCTTGTAGGGATGTGCCGGCGTCACCAGCACGATCTGGTTGGGCGGCGGCGTCGGCATATGGCTGCAGGCGCCCGTCCACGGCACCAGCAGGAACTGGTAGACGAGGTCGCCGTCGCGATCGGTCGGCAGCGCGTAGCCGGCTAATTGAACGGTCTTGTCCTGGAGGCCCAGGGACAGAGTCTCGCCGTGGTCCGGCAGTTTCGCCGCGATCATCGGCATGTTGGCGTCTTCGGCGATCGCCTGCGTCGCCGGCCGCAGGTCCTTCCAGAAGATATGCGCGGTCTCGGCCGAGGCATCGGCGGCAATGGAAATAAGCAAAGCAGCGGAGAGCGCGATGGTTGATTTGAGATGCTTGCTCACTGGCTGCTTCCTTTGCACCTGAGTAAAGACGCCGCCGTCCCCGGCGTCAACGCTCGAGCCGCATCACATGCCGGCGCGAGCCCGCGGTGCCGATCTCGTGGAAGCCTCGCACCCGGAACATGTCGCGAAAACCCATGAAGCGGTAGCTTGGCGCTGCCTGGTCGACCGGATAGGCCTCGATCACGCGCGCGCCCCTGTCAAAGGCATGGTCAATCGCCGCGTCGAGCAGCGCCGCCGCGAGCCCGCCGCCGCGCAGGGCCCTCGGTACATAGAAGCAGACGATCGACCAGACGCCCGTTTCGCTGTCGTCCTGAAGCTTTGAGAGCCTGCGATAGGTCTCGCGCGGCGCGACCGAGCACCAGCCGGCCGGCTTGCCGTCGACTTCAGCGACGATGCCGACGGGCGTCCCGGTCTCAATCAGCCCCATCATCATGCGCTTCTTCTCGGCGTTCCGGACGTGCTCGCGGCTGGAATGGCGCCAGGCCATGCACCAGCAATATTTCGGCGCGCCCGGCTGTTCGAAAAGTTCCTCGAAATCCGCGCGTGTCGCGCGCGTCACCTCCGCGAAGCGGATTTCGGCGCCGTCAGCCTTTCCTGGCGGCGATCCGCTCGATCGTCTTGGCATTGGTCAGTTCCTTCACTGCGTCCTTGCCAATCCAGCGCGCCGTCTTGTCGGTCGACTGCGCCAGTCGTTCGGCGACAGCAAGGGCAGCGCCGCGCATTTCCATCGATCGTTTGCCGATCGAACGAAGCGCCCAGTTCACCGCCTTCTTCACGAAGTTTCGGCTGTCGGTGGCATGGGCCTCAATGACCGGCAGGAAGTCGAGGAAGGTCGCCACCGGCTCCTTCTTCCGGTGCACGACCGACCAGGCCATCATGGCAAAGGCCGTGCGTCGAACGAACTCCCGTTCGTCGGCGGCGAACTCGTTGATCAGTTCCCTCCAGGAGTCTGTGTCGACGAAGAGATCGGAGACACCGTCGACGATATCCCACGAATCGAAAGACGCCGCCCATTGCCTCGCATCCGCGGCTGAAAACCGCTTCGGGTCGGCCGTCACGGAAGCGATGAACTGCGCTTCCATGATACCGGTTTGCCAGAGTTCGAAGGCGCGTTCATGGTTGCGCTTGATCTTCCTGGCGATCTGCCGCTGCACGCCGTGCGGAATGCCAAGCGCACGCTCGATCTTGATGCCGTAGCGCAGCATGCCGTGGCGATTTTCCTCCGAGCCGATCGAGCGCAGATACGCGACGATTTCGTCGGCGCTCGATTGGGGCGAAAGCTCGGCCATCGCGTTCCTA
>NZ_RZOS01000421.1:0-4905 GCF_004022605.1 Mesorhizobium sp. M4B.F.Ca.ET.089.01.1.1 | reverse complement strand
GAATACAACGGCAAGCGCCGCCGCCAGCCGCAACAGGTCCAGCGTCGCGATATAGTCCTGCCGTGCCGGTCTGGCGTCCATGCGACCCTCGCATCTACGGTCCGGAACGCATAGCGCGGATCGCGATGGAACGGGATACGGAGGCCGGACCTATCGCAAGTTGTAGTAAATGCGGCGAATTCGAAACGCGGTCAGACCGCAGAGCCGTAAAGATCGTAGGCGTCGGCGCGATCGACCTTGACGGTGACGATGTCGCCGGCGCGCAGCGGGCGGCGCGACTGGATGTGCACCGAGCCGTCGATCTCCGGCGCGTCATATTTGGTGCGGCCCTTGGCCGACGTGCCATGCGCCTCGTCGATCAGCACCGGCAGGCGCTTGCCGACCTTCCTGGCGAGCTGCGTGGCCGAGATCTTCTGCTGGCGCTGCATGAAACGATGCCAGCGCGCCTCCTTGATCTCCTGCGGCACTTGCTCGAGACCGAGATCGTTGGAGCGGGCGCCCTTGACCGGCTCGTATTTGAAGCAGCCGGCGCGGTCGATCTTGGCCTCGTCCAGCCAGTCGAGCAGCATTTCGAAATCCTCGTCGGTCTCGCCGGGGAAGCCGACGATGAAGGTCGAGCGGATGGCGAGATCCGGGCACACCTCGCGCCAGCCGCGGATGCGCTCAAGCGTCTTTTCGCCATGCGCGGGGCGGCGCATGTTCTTCAGCACCTGCGGCGAGGCATGCTGGAACGGGATGTCGAGATAGGGAAGGATCTTGCCCTCCGCCATCAGCGGAATGACGTCGGCGACATGCGGGTAGGGATAGACATAGTGCATGCGTATCCAGATGCCGAGCTTGCCGAGTTCTTCGGCCAGGTCGAGGAACTTCGCCTTGACCTCGCGGTCGCCGAACATGCTGGTCTGGTACTTGATGTCGATGCCGTAGGCGCTGGTGTCCTGCGAGATGACGAGGATCTCCTTGACGCCGGCCTTGGCAAGCTTCTCGGCCTCGCGCAACACGTCTGCAGCCGGCCGTGAAACGAGATCGCCGCGCAGCGCCGGGATGATGCAGAAAGTGCAGCGGTTGTTGCAGCCCTCGGAGATCTTCAGGTAGGCGTAGTGGCGCGGCGTGAGCTTCACGCCTTGCGGCGGCAAAAGGTCGATGTAGGGGTCGTGGCTGGGCGGCGCCGCCTCGTGCACCGCCGCCATGACGCTCTCATAGGCTTGCGGTCCGGTGATGGCGAGAACGTTGGGATGCTTCTCGCGGATCACCTCCGGTTCGGCGCCGAGGCAGCCGGTGACGATGACGCGGCCGTTCTCGGACAGCGCCGAGCCGATGGCGTTGAGCGACTCGTCGCGGGCGGAATCGAGGAAGCCGCAGGTGTTGACCACGACAAGATCAGCGCCGTCATGCTTGCGGGCGATCTCATAGCCTTCGGCACGCAGCCGCGTGATGATGCGCTCGGAATCGACGAGCGCCTTCGGGCATCCAAGACTGACGAAACTGACGCGAGGGGCAGACATAAGGTTTTCCGGGCTTTTCGGGATCGGCGGGCGCAATACCACACTAATTGCGGCATTGGTATGGGCTGGCCCGCCCTGCGGCAAAACGCATTGCGCCGGCCCCAGTCCCGGCCATGACGGATATTAAACGTCAGCCCACCGCGTTGTTCACATGCGGCCACACTTCCAACACGCCCCGATAGACCATGTCGACCGCCACATAGAAGATGATCGCCAGGCCGACATAGGCGATCCAGCGATAACGATGCAGCAGCCTGGCGATAAAGCTTGCCGCAAGGCCCATCAGGCCGATCGAAAGCACGAGGCCGATGACCAGCACCCAGAAATGGTCGCGCGCCGCGCCGGCGACCGCCAGCACGTTGTCCAGCGACATCGACACGTCGGCGACGACGATCTGCAATGCCGCCTGGCCAAGGGTCTTGCGCGGCGCCTTGCCGGCGATCTTGCTGTCGCTGTCGAAGTCGGTGTTGGACAGCGCCTCCGTGGCCTCCTCCTCGTCGGCATGGGAGGTGCGCAGCTCGCGGTACATCTTCCAGCACACCCAGAGCAGCAGGATGCCGCCGGCCAAGAGCAGGCCGACGATCGCGAGCAGCTTGACGGTGACCGCGGCGAACAGGATGCGCAGCACCGTTGCCGCCAGGACGCCGATCAGGATTGCCTTCTTGCGCTGCTCGGTGGGCAGACCTGCGGCCGCCAGCCCGATGACGATCGCATTGTCGCCGGCCAGCACGAGATCGATGGCAATGACCTGGAGAAGGGCGGTCAGGCTTGCGGCGCTGAAAATGTCCATCGACTGGAGGCCCTTTGCTGTTCGCCGAGTGTCGGTCGTCGAATTTCCAGACGCCCTAACGTGTATGGTTCGTGCACGTCAAGTCACTGCCCGGAACAAGGTCGGCAAGGCGGTTTCTTTCGGCAAGCGGCTGATCGGTCGGCGATCGGGATCGCAGGGTCGCCGAGAGGCTGGTGCAAGTGCACCGCTGCCTCAGTCGTAGAGGTTGTACTTCGCCCAATCGGTTTCCGGGATCTCGTCGCCGATCCGGTAACGCAACTGCAGAACCTGCATATGGTCGGGCGCGGTCTGGCACTTGAACTTCAGCCGGTACCACTGCCCCTTGCTGCGAAAGGCCGCGCCTGGACTTCTGATGGCGTCGGCGCTCATCTCCGGCGTGGCAAATGCGTAGGCGACCACCAGGTCCGCTTTGAAGTTCTTATCGTCATGGGTGATCCGGTCGAGCACTTCGGCATCGCATCGCTGTTCGAGCCGCGTCTGTGGATCAAGTTTCAGGAGACCGGCGCGCAACGCATTGTCCATCGCCTTGGCCGGCCAAGCCAGCGTCAGGGACGCCAGAACCAAGAGGCAGAGCTTTTTCATGGGCGCGACAAGCAACATATTTTGTCTGAGAAATCAACCAGACAGGGGTTAGGGGCAGCGTCGAACGGCGGGCGCGATCTTCGCCCGCTACCGCGGTATTTGGGCCTTTTTGCCTGTATGTGAGATGCGTCACATCGTCCGGTCATCCGTTGCGGGACAGTGTGGTTTCGATCCGTGACGGCGATACCGGAGGCGGCCATGCGCGCGACCATCTCTCTCCTCGTTCTGGCGGCGGCGCTGATGCCTTCGATCTCGCTTGCCGGACCGGCGCAATCGTCGGAAGACATCATCAAGTTCTTCGCCAGCACAGCCCATCTCGGCCAGTCGCGCGGCATATGCGTCGGCGCTGAAGCCGAATGCGACGGCAAGGCGGACGCGCCGGCGGCGGCCGGGCTGGACATGCTGATCAATTTCAACCTCGATTCCGCCGAACTCATGCCGGACGCGCAAGCCAAGCTCGGCGAATTCGCGAAGGCGCTGAAGGACAATCGTCTGAAGGCCCAGAGCTTCGTCGTCGAAGGCTATACCGACGCCTCCGGCTCGCCCGCCTACAATAAAGGGCTTTCGGAACGCCGTGCCGAGTCGGTGACCGCATTCCTGCTGTCGAACGGCATCGAGGCGTCGCGCGTCACGCCCGTTGGTCTTGGTGCAACGCATCCGCGGGTCGCCAATCCGTACGATCCGGTCAACCGCCGCGTCGAGATGCGCATAAACGCTCAATAGATATTGTGGCGCCGCTAGAACACGCCGCCGATGCCGATCCCGCCACTGATGTCAGGGGGAGGGGCAGCCGGCCGCGAGGATTGCGGTTTCGAGGACCTTGCCGCCTTCCGGCCAGTCGCCTTGCCTCGCTCGGGCGCCGTGTCGGACGAGATCCTGGCCGGCTTGGCCTTCTGCACGACGACCGGATCCTTGCACACCCGGCCCGACTGCAAGAACAGGTCGCTCAGGAGCTCGACGGTGGGTTCGGTCGTCGACGCGATCCGCCTGGTGTTCCTGTAGTAGCTGGTGAGGGCGCGGACGGAACCCTTGCCCCAATTCCCGTCGACGGTGGCGCGGTAACAGCCCAATCGGCGCAGCTCCGTCTGGATGCTGCGCGCCAGGTCTGTCGCCTTTTCCTCGTCCGGCTCGCCGGCCGACTTGCCGACGATCAGCGTTTCGAGGCCGGAGACAACGCTTTGCTTGGCGCCTTCGAGGCTCGCGACCTGCGTGCCGGCAGGCCTGGCCGAGGGGCCTGCCGGCGGCGTGATCTCGACCGATCGCAATGTCTGCCCGACGATGATCACAGCCGTCTGAAGGTCGTTGGAAGCAAGCTCGACCTGCAGTTTTTCCTTTGCGACCGGATCCGACAGGATACGCGAAAGGCTGGCGCTCAATTGGGCCGGATCGAGCACCTGCTGCTCGGTGAAATAGAACTGCTCCCGCAGATTCGACTGATCCCAAGGCACCTGACGGCCGAGCGTGAGCGTCTCGGTCTCGTTGCGCACGCGGATCATCATGTCGGAAATGCTGAGCCCCGGGATTTCGACATTCTGCAGCAGCGCCGTGGTAAAGGGGCTGTTGTCGCCGGCTCCGTCAACCGTGGTGTTACCGGGCTGGGTGGCAAAGGCGACAAAAGTATTCTCCCCCACTTCGACCTGCGCCAGACCGTCGGCGACGCTGGCACCTTTGCCCACCGGGTTGTTCCGGCAGGCGTCGAGGAAGATGAAGGTCTGCCGCTCACGGCTGGCAAATTTCGCGATCACATCATTGAGCCTGATGGCGCGCGCGGTCAGCTGCTCCAGGTTCTGCGCGTCGGGCGTGTCGACCGGCAACAGAAAGTTCTCGCCCTGAAGCTGCACGCCGTGACCGGCGTAAAAGATAAGCACCGCGCTGGCGGTCGCGAGTTTGGCGTCGGCTTGCTGAAAGATTTGTGCAAACCCGTCGGACGAAAGATCAGTTCCGGTCAGCACGTCGAAGTTCAGCCTTTTCAGGCTCTCGGAAAGTCTTCTGGCGTCGTTATCAGCATTGGCGAGATGGGGGAGGCGG
>NZ_RZOS01000420.1:0-4947 GCF_004022605.1 Mesorhizobium sp. M4B.F.Ca.ET.089.01.1.1 | reverse complement strand
GGCTACGACCAGGGCCTTGTGGCGAGCGTCGGCAAGATGCTCAAGCGCTACAAGGGCAAGGCGGCGATCATGTCGTTCGACCACTGGCTGATCCGCGATTTTCCGAAGGACGCGCCCGGCATTCCTGGCGGGCTTACCGCCTACGGCAAGGACAACCAGCTGATAGAGGCGCATTTCGCCATGCTGGCGCATGACATCGCCTTCACCTCCTATGCCGCCGGCGACCTGCCCAACCCCTTCGTCAGCTTCGTGCGCCAGCGGCTGAAAATGCCGGTCATCACCTGGACCGTGCATGACCAGCCGGCGGTGGACCTCACCTTCAAATATGCCGACCAGATGACCTTCGAGGGTTTCGAACCCGATCTCGTAAAGGTGGCGTGATCCAGGCTTGCGCGGCCCCGGATGGAGCTTAAATAAGCCTCATGGATCAGGGTGATGACGATGATGGTCAGATGGCGAATGCGGAGTTTTCGATCCGCGTCGCTTCCGGCATTGGCGCCTTCACCTGCGACGAGTGGAACGGCTTTGCCGGGACCACGCGCGGCGACAAGGAAAACGGCTATAACCCTCTCGTTTCATTCGCTTTTCTGAGCGCGCTTGAAGAGTCCGGCTGCGCCGTGCGCCGCACCGGCTGGCAGGGCCATCACCTGCGGCTGGAGACGGCGCAAGGCAGGCTGCTGGGCGCCGTGCCGTGCTATCTCAAATCGCACAGCCAGGGCGAATATGTCTTCGATCATGGCTGGTCGGATGCGTTCGAGCGCGCCGGTGGCCGCTACTACCCGAAGCTGCAAAGCGCCGTGCCGTTCACGCCCGTCACCGGCCCTCGCCTGCTGGTCAGCAAGGGCGAGGACGATAGCGCGGTGAAGGCCGGCCTCGCCGCCGGCCTGAAGATGGTGACCGACAGGCTCGGCGTGTCCTCGGCGCATGTCACCTTCGCCTCGGAAAGCGATGTCGCGACGCTGGAGGCAGCCGGCTTCCTGCACCGCACCGACCAGCAGTTCCATTTCTTCAATGAAGGCTTTTCGAGCTATGACGATTTCCTCGCCACGCTAGCCTCGCGCAAACGCAAGGCGATGAAGAAGGAGCGGCGCGAGGCGCTGGTGGACGGCATCACCATCGACTGGCTGACCGGCAAGGACCTGACCGAGAAGGCCTGGGACGACTTCTTCGCCTTCTACATGGATACCGGCAGCCGCAAATGGGGGCGGCCCTATCTGAACCGCCAGTTCTTCTCGCTGATCGGCGAGCGCATGGCCGACGACATCCTGCTGGTGATGGCCAAGCGCAACGGCCGCTACATCGCCGGCGCCATCAATTTCATCGGCTCGGACGCGCTCTACGGACGCAACTGGGGCTGCATCGAGGACCACCCCTTCCTGCATTTCGAGGTCTGCTACCACCAGGCGATCGACTTCGCCATCGAGCGCGGGCTGAAGGTGGTGGAAGCCGGCGCGCAGGGCGAGCACAAGCTGGCGCGTGGCTACCGCCCCGTGACCATGCACTCGGCGCACTACATCGCGCATCCAGGCCTGCGCAACGCGGTGGCCGATTATCTCCGCCGCGAGCGCCGCGAGGTCGAGCGGATGGGCGAATATCTCGAGGACCACACGCCGTTCCGCAAGGATCTGGCCGAATAGGCCACGCCCAGGTCGAGGCAGGCATGATCGATCTCGGCTGACCTGCCTTGCCGCGCCATGACGGCTTCGCTACACGAGGCAGGACATCCATGATCAGGAGCGCCCGCCATGGCTGACTACGATCCCGGCAACATCTTCGCGAAGATCCTGCGCGGCGAAATCCCCTCGCACCGCGTCTATGAAGACGATGCGGTCATCGCCTTCATGGACGTGATGCCGCAAGGAGCGGGCCACACGCTGGTGGTGCCGAAGGCGCCATCGCGCAATCTGCTCGATGCCGACGCGGCAACGCTCGGGCCGCTCTTCATTGCCGTTCAGAAGCTGGCGCAGGCGGTCAAGAAAGCTTTCGGCGCCGACGGCGTCACCATCCTGCAGTTCAACGAACCGGCTTCGGGCCAGACCGTCTACCACCTGCATGTCCATGTCATCCCGCGCTTCGAAGGCGTCCCCCTGAAGCCGCACAGCGGACAGATGGAAAAGCCCGAGGTGTTGGCGGAAAACGCGGGCAAGATCCGCGCGGCGCTTGCCGGCTGAGCGGGCAAGGACCGAGGCAAACGGCCGCGAGAAGCAGCCTACCTTTCCCGCTCACCGCGCAGCTTGGCCCAGTATTCCAGCCGCTTCCTGATATCGCGCTCGAAGCCCCGCTCGGGCGGATCGTAGAAGGTGCGCCGGCCCATCTTTTCGGGGAAATAGTCCTGGCCGGAAAAGGCGTCGGGCTCGTCGTGGTCGTAGCGGTAGCCGGCTCCGTAGTCCTCTTCCTTCATCAGCTTGGTCGGCGCGTTGAGGATGTGCTTGGGCGGCAGCAGCGAGCCGTGCTCCTTTGCCGCTTGCGTCGCCGCCTTGAAGGCGGTGTAGACGGCGTTGGATTTCGGCGCGGTGGCGAGATAGACGGCGGCCTCGGCGAAGGCGAGCTCGCCCTCGGGCGAGCCCAGATAGTCGTAGGCGTCCTTCGCGGCATTGGCGATGACCAGCGCCTGCGGGTCGGCCAGCCCGATATCCTCCACCGCCATGCGCACCAGCCGGCGGCCGAGATAGAGCGGATCCTCGCCGGCGTCGAACATGCGGGCGAGATAGTAGAGGGCCGCGTCCGGATCCGAGCCGCGCACCGATTTGTGCAGCGCCGAGATCAGATTGTAGTGACCGTCCTGGCCCTTGTCGTAGATCGGCGCGCGGCGCTGGATGATGCGCTGTAGCCCTTCCGGTTCGAACACCTCGCCCGGCTTGGCGGCGCGCCACACTTCTTCGGCGAGCGTCAGCGAAGCCCGGCCGTCGCCGTCGCTCATGCGGATCAGCATGGCCCGCGCTTCGTCGTCGAGCGGCAGCGCCCTGCCCTCGGTCTCCTCCGCCCGCGCCAGCAGCTTGGCGATGCTGTCCTCGCCGAGCGAACGGAAGACCAGCACGCGCGCGCGCGACAAAAGCGCGGCGTTCAGTTCGAAGGACGGGTTTTCCGTGGTGGCGCCGACCAGCACGACGGTGCCGTCTTCCATTACCGGCAGAAAGCCGTCCTGCTGGGCGCGGTTGAAGCGATGGATCTCGTCGACGAAGAGCAAGGTCTGGCGCCCGTTGGCACGGCGCAGTTTCGCTGCCTCGAACACCTTCTTGAGGTCGGCGACCCCGGAAAACACCGCCGATATCTGCTCGAAGGCAAGCTTGGTCTCGCCGGCCAGCAGCCGGGCCACCGTGGTCTTGCCGGTGCCTGGCGGGCCCCAGAAGATCATCGAGCCGAGCGAGCCGGAATCGATCAGCCTGGTCAGCGCGCCATCCGGACCGGTCAGATGCTCCTGGCCAACGACCTCGCCGAGGTTTTTCGGGCGCAGCCGGTCGGCCAGCGGCCGGCCGGGCGGCGCCTTTTCCGGTTCATCGACGCTGAACAGATCGGCCATGAACGGTCTTCAAAGCTGGAGGACGATCCCTGGATCGCCTCAATAACGCAGCACCTGGCGCAGTATCTGCCCGCCGCGCTCGACGGTAAAGCGCCACCAGCGCGTATCTTGCTGTGCTACCTGCGCCAGCGTCGCCGCCGTGTCGACGGTCGTGCCGTTCACTTCGCGCACGATGTCGCCCGGCTGGAAGCCGAAATCGGCGGCCGGCGAATCGCGATTGATGTCGACCACGGCGACCCCCTTGAGGTCAGTGCGCAGGCCGAGCCGCTGCGCCAGCCGCGGCGACAGTTCCGCCACCTTGGCGCCGGCGAACGGGCTGCGGCCATGCAGCGTCACCTCGGTGGCCTTGGCGCCTTCCGGCGCGCGCTCCAGCGCGATATCCATCGTCGCCTGCTGGCCCTTGCTGAGCACGGCGAAGCTCGCCTTCGTGCCGATCGACAACGTCGCCATACGATAATCCAGCGCCTCGATGCTTTCGACGGTCGTGCCGTTGAGCGAGAGCACGACATCGCCGGGCTTCAGCCCAGCCATGCCCGCCGGCCCGGCAGCATCGACCGACGAGACCAGCGCGCCGGTCGGCTTTTCCATGCCGAGCGATTCGGCGATCTGCGGCGTCACCGCCTCGAACTCGGCGCCGACATAGGGCCGCTCGAAGAAATCGAGACCGGCCTTGGCCGCGTCGGCGAACGCCCGCACCATATTGGCGGGGATGGCGAAACCGATGCCGATCGAGCCGCCGCTGCGGCTGTAGATCGCCGTGTTGATGCCGACCAGCTGGCCGCCCATGTTGATCAGCGCGCCACCGGAATTGCCGGGATTGATGGCGGCGTCGGTCTGGACGAAATAGCCCGAATCCGAAACGCCGATATGGCTGCGGGCCAGCGCCGAAACGATGCCGCTGGTGGTGGTCTGGCCGACACCGAACGGATTGCCGATCGCCAGCACCAGATCGCCGACCTCGAGCGCGTCGGAATCGCCGATGGCGATCACCGGGAACGGCTTGTCGGCGGAGATCTTGAGCACGGCGAGATCGAGCGTCTCATCCTTGAGCATGACCTTGCTGGTGAACTCGCGCCCGTCGGCGGTCGCCACCTTCACCTCGTCGGCATCCTTGATGACGTGGTAGTTGGTGACGATGACACCGCTCGGGTCGACCAGCACGCCGGAGCCCAGCGAGGATTGCGCGCGCGGCTGCGCGCGGCCGAAGAATTCCTCGAAGAAGGGATCGCCCTCGAAAGGCGACGTCACCTTGGCGGTCTGCGAGGCATACACGTTGACCACGGCGGGTGCCGTCTGCTTGACCAGCGGCGCGAACGAGAGCTGCACCTCCTCTCGGCCGAACGGCACGCGCTTGTCGGGTCCAGAGGTGGCGTTCTCGCCTTCGACGCCATGCAGCAGGTCGGTCAGCACGTCGGACAGGCCGGGAT
>NZ_RZOS01000041.1:0-23752 GCF_004022605.1 Mesorhizobium sp. M4B.F.Ca.ET.089.01.1.1 | reverse complement strand
CGCCAGCGGCTTGACGTCCGCGATCGCCTGCAGTTGTTCGAGGGTCTGGTGTTTCATAATCAGCTCCTGTTGATCGAGCATTCACCCAAGGGGTTTTCGCGACAAGCCTATCGGTCGGCCAAATAAGTGGCCTCCTCATCGTCACGCTGGCGTCCGCCAAGCGCCGCTGCGACGCTGGCAATAAAGGCGCCTACCACCATGGACAGGGCGCCAAGAAGGGCGAAGGTGGCGCCGGCTTTCCTGGCTGTGTCGGCCGCCTGCTGGGCCTTGATCTTTGCCTCCTTCACCTTGGCCATCATTGCATCCACCCGAGCCTTGGCATCGGCCTGCGGAAGCCCGGTGCGGGCGGCCACGAGTTGCGTCAGATAGGCGCTGTCGTCAGCCGCAAGTTCACCGCCGGTCGCAGCAGTCGCGAGCAGGATGCGCGACGCCTGCGCGGTCGCTGCAGCTTCGTTCTGCGGATTGGCGTCGACGGGCTTGGTCAGGTCGGCGGGGCGGAACAAGGCATCCACATAGTAGGACGTGTTGTCGAATGCTGAGCCGTCCTTGCTTGCGGCACCGGCCGAGGCCCCGGTCGCGGCGCCCGCGGCGACCGTCGAAACTGCCTGCACTCCAGAACCCAATGCCGCCGAAAGCGCTGAGCCGAGAACTCCCGCAACAAGAAGCGTGGCGAGTGCCCAGGCAAGGAAACCGTGAGCTGTGTCGCGGAAGTAGGTTTCATCGGTATGAATCCCCACCCATTTGGTGCGCAACCGACCCGTGAGATATCCACCGACGCCAGATGAAAGCCATTGCACGACCACCAGCCAGACTGCGGTCGACACAGCAAATGTCGTAGCCGACGCGCCGGCACCGGACCACGGCGAAACCATGCTCAGCCCAAGGCCGGAGCCCAACAACAGGAGCATGACTGTCAGGGTCGAAGCGGCGAAGGCGCCGGCAATGATTGGCCCCCAGTTCACTGCTGAAGATGAGGATTCTGTCGGTGCAGAGGCCTCGGAAGTCGCAAGTGTTGCCTCCATCTGAGCCTCCTACCGCGCAAACAGCATGATGAGAATGATGATCGGAATGGGAATGCCGAGCAGCCAGAGCAAGATACCGCGGCCCATAGAAGCCTCCTGTGGGTTAGTGTGTGATGAACTAACAATGTCGCTGCAGGTCTTCTGTTCCGTTGGCGGTAAGCCGGGTCATTTACAGGCGGCAAAGGCCTTCATGCCCTTCCTGATCGCCCTGCGCGCCTCGTCGGCATTCTGCCATCCCTTGAACTTGATGGTCTTGCCCGTCCCCAGCACGGACGACAGGAAGAACTGCTCGATTTCGCGCCGCAGGTCATCTGGCACACGATCCGCCGCAACCGGTTCGGCAGCATCTTCCCTATGTGGAGAGAAGACATAGCGGTCGTTGCGCAAGGGCTCGCCACCGGAGTCTTTCTGCTTGACACGCAATGCACCCAACAGGTCGCATTTGATGACGATGCCAGGAGCGGAAGCCGCCTGGTGGATGACCAGCCCGTCGAGGGGATCGCCATCATCGCCCAAGGTGGAAGGGATAAAGCCCCAGTCGTAGGGATAAGTCATCCCGACCGGTAAGGGGCGGACATAACCGAAGGTCCGGGTTGCGCGATCGTAGGCGATTTTCGCCTCCGCACCACGCGGTGTTTCAATCACTACTCTGACAAGCCCATTCGTCGTGGTTGGCAGCTTCAGATAATCGGGCATTGCGATGCTCTATCGCGGGGGGTTGCTCCGGTTGGAACTTCAAGACGCGACGAATGTTCCGAAGGGCAGCGCGAGCCCAGCCGCAGTCCGACGCGTTGGGGCGAATGGGCGCTCAGGCGCCGAGCGGGCTCATCGCCGAGCCGGCTGCGTGCTGCCGCGGAACCAAAATTCCCGCAGTCGCTTTTACCGAATACGCGGCTGCCGGGCCGAGCGGACGGTGGAGACATACGTGGCGCTTGAAGGTGCGGCGCGTGCGAATATCGGCATTCGCATCATGATAGTCACTGTGGTGGCGGTGCCGCTGCTCTTCGCGCTGAGCGGCCTTGTCATTCGCTATGCGGCTTTTGCCTCAGTATCGTCGGATACAGGTTTTGCGGCCTATGCTCAGGCGCTCTGCAGGTGGGACTGCGCCTGGTATGTCGACATCTCCGAAAAGGGCTATGAGCGCTTCCCAATTCCGAACGCAAGCAATGTCGGGCGCTGGGGCTTCTTCCCGCTCTATCCGCTTCTAGTGGCGGCGATCCGATCCGTCTTGCCCTTCCCCACGATCCTGATCGCGACGATCACGTCGCTGGCGTTGAGCTACGCAGCCTGCCTCGTGGCATGGCCGCTCGTGGGGAAGAACATGCGCGCCTACGTGCTCTATTGCGCCTTCCTGCTCAGTGGCCCGTTCTCGTTCCATTTCACCACTTTCCTCAGCGAACCGCTCTTCGTGCTGCTTACCTCGTGCGTCTTCCTAGCGCTCAAGCGCTCCAACTATCTCGCCGCCGGGGTGGCCTCGGCGCTTCTGTCGGCAACGCGGCTCGTTGGCGTGCTAGCCGTGTTCGCCACCGTCATCCACATGTACGAGGAGTATCGCGCGAAGGGCGGTTCGATCGTCGCCTTTCCTCGCTGGCTGCTCGGCCGGCCGGACCTTCTGGTCGCCATCTTCATCTCGCCCGCCGGTTTGTTCGCCTACATGCTCTTTCTCTATCTCACGGTCGGGGACGGCTTTGCCTTCCTCCACATCCAGCGCGCTTTCGGGCGCGTGGCGGGCAATCCGCTGCTGTTCCTGTGGGACGGCCTGTCCTACCATGCCGGCTGGCTGCCCACGGCGCCGCAATGGAGCGCAATGACGGCAATTGCCGGCCTGGCGCTCTGCTTGGTGCTCGGGGCTCGCAGGCAATATGGCGCGGCCCTTTTCTGCGCCGTCAGCATCATCTTGCCGTTGACCACGAACCTGGCCTCGATGGTCAGATACGTCGTCGGGCTCGCGCCGCTGGCGATGCTGGTAGCCGTCTTGCTGTCAGCGTCGAAGCTGACCTTCGTCGGGGCCTTGGCGCTGTTCCTCGCCGCCTGCTACTTCATGACGGTGGCGTGGATCGGAGGCTATCTTGCCTTGGTCTGAAGCGCTGCGATCCCCTAGGTCCGCTGTATCACTTGGCGGTTACGGTCTGGCGGCCGCCCTTGCCTTGTCCGAGCTCGCCATCCTCACGCTTGCCCTCAATCCCGACGTCAACGGCGACTACCGCGCCTATTACATCGACCGCACGACGACGTGCCTCAACCGCGACGCGATCGGCAGCTACACGCCGGGCAGGACAATATCGTTCCGGTCCGATGGCGCCAGACAGACCTCGGATATGAGGGTTTGCGGCTGGTCGGGTCCGGTGGCGGACGGCACCCATTCGCTAGGCGAGTCCTCGCGCCTTCGCCTGGCGCTGCCCCCCGTCCGTGGCGGCCTTCTGGCCACGCTGCAGGTGGCCGCCGTCATCCGCCCTCCCCAACTCACACAGAGGATCGTCATATCGGCAAATGGCGTAAGGCTGCATCCGGCGACAGTTTCGGGCGCGGCACCGATGACGGTGGCTTTCGTCATTCCCCAGGCAGCCCTGGCCGACACCGGCAGGCTGGATTTGTTCTTCGACTATCCCGACGGCATCGCGCAGAGTCCGGCGGCAAGCAACATATACAACCGGTCGATCAAGCTGATCTCGTTTCGGCTGGATGCGCTCTAGGCGCAAGCGACATTCACCTAGGACGGTTCGCCCCTTCGGTCGGCTCCCGCCCGGCAAAGACCCAGCGGTCGAGCACGATAAGATTGAGCGCCGGGATGATCAGGCAGGTCAGCAGTATGGGGACGAAAAGCGGCAGGCCGAGCATCACCGTGAAGAGCTTGGGCGCAGCATAGGCGACGCCGAGGCCGGTCGCCGTCAGCAGCAGGAAACGTGGGGCTTCCGAGCGATGCGATCCGGCCGACATGAAGCTGAAGGACTTGTGCGCCAGATAGGAAAACAGTGCCGCTGCTGCATAAGCGGCGAGCGAAGCCTGCACCGGCGTGAAGCCGAGGTCCGCCCGGGCGAAGACCGCAGCCAGGACAGCGTAGAGAATCGTCGCGGCGATGCCGACCGATCCGAAGCGCGCCAGGAATTTCACGCCAGCGGTGAAGCGGTGCTCAGGCATAAGCGACACACGCGTACTGTGCTCCGAGCGGCAGGGCTGCGAGCGCGCGCTCGACTTTCCTGGCAAAGGGTCTTGCTGAAGGCAGCAACAGGAAATGCTCGGACCGGATATTTCTGAATTCTGCTTCTCGAAACAGCGATGCCGCCTTGCGGGTGCCAAGCAGGACGGCGTCCTTGTCGAACGGGCAGCGGAGCACCGCCATGCGCGTCAGCGGATTGTAGGGATTGTGCTCGATGATGCAGGCAACGCCGCCCCGCCGCAGGACACGCCTCATCTCGCGGAAAAAATTGAGCCAGGATGTGGGCGGCACATGATGGACGACACAGCTGGCGAAGGCCAGGTCGAAGGCGCCGCTCTCATAAGGCAGGCTACCGTGGGTGCAGGCGCTGTAGCCGACATGCGGATTGTCGCGCGCGGCGCGCGCCAGTGAATCCCGGGAAACATCGCAACCCTCGAGGCGATCGAAGGCCCCTTCGAGATAGGGATGGAGCGCGCCGATGCCACAACCCACGTCGAGCGCACGCACCTCCGCCCTGCCCGCGCGAAGGTACCGCTCGACGACCAGGCGCCGCAAAAGGTCGGCCTTGGCTGCGAGGAAGAAATCATGCTGAAGCCCTGAGAACCGAATCGAGCCTTCGACCACATCGCGGTAACTGGTGTTATAGCTGTCGAAGTGTTCGGACATCGGCCGCAACCCCGTTCTCTGCCTTGCGAAACGAGGTGCGCCGGTCACCGGAAGCGACGCGCACCGAGCGGCCGAAGCCGTTCAGCCTGTCGACCACGTAGAGGGGACGGCGTTTGACCTCGGCGTGGATGCTGCCGACATAAAGCCCGACAACGCCGGTCATGAAAAGGTTGATGCCGCAGAGCAGCGACACGACGACCACGGTCGACGTCCAGCCGGCGAGGACGCCCGCTTCAAAGAGCCATGCAAAGATGGCGTAAGCGCCGAAAAGGACGGCAAGGGCGGAGACGACCAATCCCGCCCAAAGCGCCAGACGCAGCGGTTTTTCCGAGAAGCTGATGATGCCGTGGACCGCAAGATGCACCATCTTCCAGAACGGGTATTTGGTCTCGCCCAGCGTGCGCGCCGGTCGCTCGAACGACACAGCCGCCTGCTTGAATCCCATCCAACCGAACATGCCTCTGACGAAGCGGTCGTGCTCGGGCATGCGCTTGAAGGTCTCCAGCGCCTTGCGGCCGACCAGGCGGAAGTCGCCGACGTCGCGGGGAATGTCGACCGGCGTCATCTTCTCCAAAACGCGGTAGAAGAGGCTCGCGGACATACGCTTGAACCAGGATTCGCCCTCGCGCCTGATGCGCCTTGCATAGACGATCTCGAAGCCTTCCTTCCACTTCGCCACGAGGTCGAGCACGACCTCCGGCGGATCCTGCAGGTCGGCATCCATGACGATGATGGCCTCGCCCGCCGCCGCCTCCATGCCGGCCGTGATGGCGATCTGGTGTCCGAAGTTGCGGGAAAGCTCGATCAGCCGGAAGCTCGGCTCGGCAGCGACCATGCGCCGAAGGTATTTCACGCTTCCGTCGTGGCTTCCATCGTCGACGAAGATGACCTCCGCCTCTGCGTCCAGCTGACCCACCAGCAGGCTTATTCGCTCGACCAGCCGGGGCAGCACCTCCTCCTCATTGTAGATCGGCAGCACCAATGAGTAGCGCGGGGACTGCGCGTTTGCGCGCGTCCGAATGCCGTGCATCACAGCGTCTCGCATGCGGTTGAAAATGGAACACCCGCCACAAAGTTCCCAAGGTCCATCAGAAATCGCTAATTTGCCAGCCTTCTGGGATCAGCCAATGATGCAACCGGCCAGCCCGCCCCTGCGGCGCTCGAATAATCGCCTCGTAACACTGCCTATTTCTTCATCTATTTCGCGGATTCGAAACTGGACAAAGGCGGCGCGCATGAGCTGCTACGCCATTTCGGTCAGGAGTTGCGCGGGGTCGCGTCTCGCGCATGTCGAGCTTTGCGGTGAAACTTGAAGACCCGTGCCTGGCAGGCACCACCATGAGGATGTGCCGTAGAAGTCTGCCCGGGCCGCTTCGCAGGGCATCCATTCGAGCAGAGCCGCCCGGACTGCAGAGCGATCGCGGATCGGCGTGCCAGATCAACGCAAGGGGCATATCACCGGGGGTGGCTTGCCCCCCGCCGGTCTCGCGGGAACCTGCGTCACAGTCGAAAGTTCTTGGTGATGGCAAATCACCCAATCATGAGCGTGCTCACCTCGATCGGCACCTTAACCTCTCGTCCCGGCGCCTTCCTGGTGGTGTTGGTCTATTCCGTTCTTTGGATGATATTCGATCGGCAAAGTTTGAATTGGCATGGGGCGGCTACTCTCTTCACCTGGGCCATGACGCTGTTCATCCAGCGAGCAGAGCATCGCGACACTCAGGCAATCCACGCCAAGCTGGATGAGATGTTGCGATCAAATAGCTCGGCGTCAAACATCACCCGGATTGACGATCAGGAACCCGAAGAAATCGAAAAACATCGCGTTCGCAAACAGCAGGGAGATTGACGTGCGGCCTTCCGGTCTCGTGGCGTTTCTGGCAGGCGGGAAAGCGATCGGGCCCAACGGAGGGTTCGCACGCTTGCTCAAGTTTCTGAGCTATGTGGCCGTTGCGTTGATCGCTGTTTTGCTCACATTGCTTGTCATAAACCTGATCCCTGAACCCCGCGTTTTGCGAGCCATCGTGCCTCACCGTTTCGAGGCCTCAAACAGCCAATTTCCCACGAGCATGAGCGGGTATTCGCAAGGGCAGCTTTCCAGTTCGAACGCAGTGCAAACCTTGGTCAACGGAGATGAGATCTTTCCTTCAATGTTGCAGGCGATCGGCGCGGCCAGGTCCACCATTGATATGGAGACCTATATCTACTGGTCGGGCGCCGTCGGCTACAGGTTCGCGACAGCGTTGGCCGCTAAAGCCAGAGATGGAGTTGAAGTCCGTGTGCTCGTTGACTGGGTCGGAAGCCTTCCATTTGATGAAGACCTGATCCGAATCATGACAAGAGCCGGCGTTGCGTTCGAACGCTATCGGCCCGTCCATTGGTATACGTTGGACCGGGTAAACCATCGGACGCATCGCAAACTGCTCATTGTCGATGGGCGCGTCGCATTTACCGGCGGCGTCGGCATTGCAGATAACTGGCTTGGCGACGCCCGCAACCCCAATGAGTGGCGTGATACCCACTACCGGGTGGAAGGTCCAGTGGTCTCTGCTTTCCAGGCGGCGTTCGCTGAAAATTGGCTGGAGGCAACCGGAGAGACCCTGCAGGGTGAGAAATTCTACCTTCCACCGGAACCCGCAGGTGCGCTTAGCGCTCAGTTGATACTGTCTTCGCAGCCCAATGGCTCAGAGAACATGCAGCTGATGATGTTGGCGGCCATTGCTGCCGCCAAAGATCACTTGCGTATCGGAATGGCCTATTTCGTGCCGGACGACATCGCCCTTCAGCAGATTTTGGATGCCAGGAGGCGCGGGGTATCGGTAGACGTTATTGTGCCCAGTTCGCTGACGGATGTGCCGCTGGCTCGAAAGAGCTCGCGCTACTTCTGGGGCGACTTGCTCCGAGCGGGTGTGCGGATCTTCGAGTTTCAGCCTACCATGTATCATCCCAAGCTCTTGATCATTGACGACGTCTGGGCAAGCTTTGGTTCTGCCAATTTGGACGAGCGCTCTTTGCGGCTAAACGACGAAGCCACGCTGAACGTCTACGGAAAGGATTTCGCAACGACGCAGATCGACTTGTTCAACCAGGATCTTCAGCGATCAAGGCAAGTCAGTTTGGACGAATGGGAAGCGCGTCCCCTGTCCGAAAAGATCACGGACTGGTTTGCCAGTCGGCTACGCTCTCAACTTTGAGACATTGTGATCCTGCCCCTGCGCATATTGAACATGGCCGGATGCGAACTCGTCGGCGCCTTCTCGACCAACATCGGCACAGCGGCGCCCCCTTTGCAGGCGCGTGCGCGATTGTTCGCGCTCTACCCGCCGATTTGGTGGAGGCGGATCGCCGCTGGAACGCTACGCCGTCCTGAGCATTGCATGGGGACAGGAGATTTCCCATGCCCACTTTCCGCTTTGAGACGGTCCAATTCGGCAAGACCAAGATAGTCGAGGAAGAGCTCTCCAGCGTCGATTTGGCCAGCCCGAGAGCGCTGGAAATGGCTCACGCCGCACTCGTCGCCGAGGACCCCGCCGGCGCTGCCCAATCGGGCTCGATCATCAAGGTTTACGATGCAGCAGGCTACCTGGTGGCGACCGTCAATTTCTCCGATCTAGTGCGTGACACTTCTGGACCGCGCTCCTCCAGCAGCAAGGCACCTATCGAAGAGCCCGGTGTCATGCGTTCTGGTTGAGCAATCTCGAAGCACCTCCCCAGTCAGCAACCCTTGCTGAGGTCGCGAGTCTGTTTCTGCGTTCCATGCTGCGGACGTTTCGACGAGCAACTCTCAGTTCGGGAAGTGTCGGTTGCCACCAACCCACGAACGTTTGTCCGCTTTTGGCGCACTGCGAGCTGGCCATGTGGCGATCAGTTCGGACAGCGTGGCCGAACGCCACCTGCCCCAAATGTAGCTCGCGTTTGCGCACGCCGCGTTTGGATAGGAGGCGGTCAAATCTTCCGCCTCGACGAGTTCACCGGACACTTCGTCGAAAATGACAATGCCATATTCTTCTGTCGCAACCGGCTTGCCAACGGGCGGTAAGTGTTCAGTTGGAAGTGGATAGCGATGACGGCGGCGTTCGGCGTTCCGCAGTTGAGCGGCCTTGTAAGCATCAGAGCTTTTGGCAGTCTCTCGTCGTCGTTTCCTTTCTTCCGGTTCCGCCTGTTGGGCGGCCTTTTCGATGCTGGGCCAACGGCGTCGTAGCTCTTCAAAAGAACGGAACGGCACTCGCCAGGCCCGCAATTCCTCGTCCCAACTGGCCCAGGGTACTGTTCGCAGTTCCTCGATAACCGTCTTCGAATACGGGGTTCAAATACGGAGGTCGTCGGACACCTCCAGGTATGCGCTTGATATTGGATCAAAGGCGAAGGCGTCGCGTCCCTTGCTGTCGCCGTGAACCGCCAGCATTGCTGCCTCTTTTTCCAGCCAACGGTCGATCCGCCCGGCGGCCGTCTTTCCTGGGACGAACCAGCTCCTGCGCTCGTCGCTCCACCTCGCTCGCGGAAAAACCTGTCGGAACCGTTCGACGGCCATCCTGTCGAAGGGAAAGCGCGCTTCGGCACCAGGAGTATGCGGCTTTTGTGGCATGGGACCAGGTCCGATCTTTCCGCTTCCTGCGGGATCACGGTTCCATGCATTGAACGCTGGCCGAGCCAGTAGGTTCACGAACTTCAAGCGATCCTGCGGCACGAGGACAAGTGTCGCCGCACGAATGCAAGCTCTGCGAAGCGCAGTGAAACCTTCCCCACATTCGGCGGTTAACTCGGAAAGGTGAGACCATGGCGAGACGCGATGAAACGGGGACAGCGCCCATGCGGCCGAGAAAACCTCGTTCTCGCCCGCTGAAAGGCGAGGACGCAGAGGTGAAACATATCGTGGAAATCCAGAATGTGTCGCCAGCCCAGGCGCGAGAACTTGTGCGTCGGTACGGACATGATTGGCGCAAGATCGATGAAGCCGCCAAATCCTACAAAGACCAAAAATGAGCTCCCCCTTTGCGAGATGACGGTCTCATGGTTCAGATGGCTGAGTTCGAATGACCCGCATCGCAACCTTCAATCTGAATGGCTACCCGTTCTCAAGTGGCTAGGTCAAACCGAGTATGACGTCGTGTGCCCTCAGGAGCTGAAGACATAAGACGGACAAATTTCCTGCCGATGCGATCAGAAGGGCCGTCTACGGCGCGATCTGGCACGGCCAAAAGTGTCAAGCATCCAAACGGATTTGGTCGCCTCGCCGCTGACGTTCAGGCTCACTCTTTGACGTAAGCACCTGGCTGGCGACCTGTCTTGGGCGCCTTTGCGTCTTTCGAATGTTCCGAGATCGCAGGGCCGGCTCCAGATGTCTTTTCTGTTGGGGGGCTCGGGGTCGCCTGTTTCCCTGGATTCTGGCCGGCGGACCGATGGGAGCTGTCCGCTTGACCGGTTGGCCTCGTTAGGCCGATCCCGCCCGGCGGCTTTTTGTTGCCCGCCGCCTCTTGCGCGAAATCATCCGACGGATCGGCGTCTGTCATCGCCGGATATTTCCTGGCACCCGTCTCGCGACGGTTTTCATCGCCTGTCATAGCTCAGCTCCTGAAGATCATGAGGATCAACCCGCTGATCAGCGGCAAGTTCCCTCATGCCGACTTGCGGGTTGCCTTTGCCTTGGGGCCTGCTTTGATGCCTTCCTTGGCAAGGCTCTTGCGCAGCACCGATGCGAGGTCGACGACGTTCTCTTTGGGCCTTGGTGCCGGTTTCGGCGGCTTCTTGCCCTTGCGCTTTGCGTCGATCATTGCAACGAGCGCATCTTCGTAGGTGTCCTCGAATTTCGATGGATCGAATCTGGTCACCTTCTTGTCGATCAGCAGGCCGGCGATCTCGAGCAGGTCCTGATCATACTTAGGACTCTTCAGATCGTCGAAGACGGTCTTTTCCGGGATCATTTCGTCATGGGTGCGCAGCTCGGTGAGCAGCATGCCTTTGCCGAAGGGTTGAATCACCACTTCCCGCCCGCGCTGGTAAAGCACCACACAGGATCTGGCCGCTACGCGCTTTTTTGCCATGGCCTCTCGCAGCACCGAAAACGCTTCGACAGCCGCGCCATCGGCGGGGATGACGTAGTAAGGTTTTTCCAAATAACGCGTGTCGATGTCGTCGAGAGCGACGAATTCCTCGACCTCCAGGGTATGGGCGGACGTCAGCTTGAGCTTTTTGATGTCGTCGGGCGGAACTTCGATGAATTCCCCCTTTTCGACCTCGTATCCCTTCGTCTGGTCTTCTGCCTCGACGATGTCGCCGGTCACCTCATCGACGTAGGCGCTCTTTACCGGAAGACCGTCCTTTCTGTTCAGAATCTTGAAATGGATTTTCGAGGCTTCACTGGTCGCCCCGACCAGCTTCACGCCACAGGAGACCGAACCAACTTTCAGGAAGCCTTTCCAAACTGCCCGGGGCGCCGTCATGGTCGTTGCCTCGCTTTTCTGGAGTTCTACCGAAATACTCAGGAGCTGGAGATGTTCCAAACGGCAGGTTCGACTTGGCAGTCTCGCGAGGACATCGAGCGAAACGCGGAGATGAACCCGTGTGCCGACAATTCATCAGCGGACTCAGCTCAGCAGCCTTCTGCCTTCAGGGATCGCACCATGCGGACCACAACCGGATCGTAGGGGACTTTTTCGGATTTGCTGTAGTTGATGGTGAAGAGCGCGGCACGGTCATCGCAGACGGCAATGGCACGGACATATCGGATTTGGCCATTGTTGATGCCCGAGTAACTGGCCCATCGGGGCGTGACGCGTCGATACGTCAGCTTCCAGCCGGCCTTTTCGTCCTCGACCATGCGATGCTTGATCTCGGCCCGAAAACTGGCCTTGCCGAGCCTCGCACCCCACACGGCGAGGAAGGCTTCGTTTGCGCCCCGAAAAGCCGCGCCCTGGTCCGAACGTTGGGTCAAGACAAAGCCCGGCGGCACATCGAATGTGAAGCCAAACTGCCTGACGCCGAAAGGCTGCCACGCTTGCGCCTGAAGAAGCGTGCTGAAAAATAGGATCGATACGAGGCTCAGCAGAAAACGTGTCATTGGCGTGATTTAGCGCTTCCTCAGATAGCGTCCAGACTGAACAAGGCCGCCAACAAAGAAAAAGAACTGCCAATATTACGGGCCGCGGAGGCACAGAGCATCGTCGATCCGCTGATGTCGCCGCAATGCGATAATTACCGATCGAAGCACGCTTCATGAGACGCTGTTGAAGACGGCTCGGGATGTCACAGGGAAGGAAGTCACATTCACTCGGGGGAACGGACCTGGCCGGTCAATCAGGGTTGAGCGATAGCCCGGTCTGCTTTTCATCTTGTGACACAGGATTCGGCAGGCCGGGCCATACACCAGCATTGAGGGTTGCCGGAGCCCCGTTACACTGCGCGTTGTCTGGCCACGTCGCAAGGTATGCCTTTGAGGAGGGTGGCCCCGCGCTCGCCTAAGCCGGCCGAGAATCCATGAGGAAGTGACCACCGCCTTGCCTTGGATGGTCAGCGGCAACCACGGCCGCGGCGGCGGAGCGCTCGCCTAGGCTGCCGGGAGGTCACCCATGCTGTCCAAACCCTTCGAAAAGTCGGCCCGCGTTTGGGTCCGACTGGGCTTTCCCGTCAACTCAACACGGTCGCCGACGCCTATCAGTTCGCCAGCGATTCGTGCGGCAACAGCCCAGAACAGAAAGCGGCTGTTCGCGCTGCAAGGCCGCGTTGGTGGGAGATGTCGATCTTGAAACGGCGAGAGGCATTTTCGTTGCCTTTGCCCATCTTTAATGAGGCAGAGGCGGCGGCCCACCCCGCCTCATTCCCAACCTCCTCGCGAAAATCCCGCAGGGAGGCATGCCGCAGGTCTTCCTCGCCGCGGAAATGCTTCATACGGCCGATCACCCTGCGTCGCCGCCGCTTCGTACCCTTGGGCGGGCTCGTGCTCCTTGGACGCGCTGCCACAGCCTTTCTGTTCGCGCCCTTGTTCAAGGCTATGAAGGCGCTCCCGACATAGCGCCCGGTGCTGCGCCCGGCCATTAGGGGGCGAATGCTGAAACCGGAACCGGGCCCTTAGGCAACGCGTTCATCCGCAGTTGTGTAGGTCCAGTGATGAGTGAGCTTAGCAGAGTTATCTGGGAAGAGGTGGCGGATCTGCTCCCAGCGCTGACCAATCGGAAAAGAAGCCAAGCCGATGCCATACCGGTCGATGCTCCAGACTTCCCACATGACCTCGAGCCGGTGACCCGGTCGCCTTTAAGTGCGGGACCAATCCAATAAAGTGGCCCGGTGTTGGGTCAATCATTTCACACAAAGCTCGTTTTCGCCGACGCTAAAGACGTTCGTTTTCAGTCACGCTCGAGTTGCCGCTGCCAGATTACTGTGGACATAACTTCGAGCACCACCGTTCGACGACCTCGGAGTGGACGTGCAGGATATTGTGGCGGCGGCCGCAGGAGCGGCCAAGGCTGATCCAAATCACGAAATATTTCCGCCGGAACAGAGCGCGATGGCCGCAGTTGAGTATGGTTAGGAAAATCTTACCAAGACAGGAGAATGACATGGCCAATCAAGGCGGAAGCCGCAAACAGCATGTGAAGACAGGAGAGAGCCGGAAATCCGCCGACGATCAGGATCAGCGCCGCGGCAGCGGCCAGCAGCAGGCCGACGACAAGCAACGCGGCGGCCAACAGCGCGGCGGCAGCGGCAACTTTGCTGACGACCGCGAGAAGGCTTCGGAAGCCGGTCGCAAAGGTGGTCAGTCCTGATAGATGAAGCGGCGCTCTGAGGCGCCGCTTTTAGTCATTCAGAAGGAGAAAGCGCAATGCCGACGAAATCAGAAAACGGTTTGGAGACCCTGTTTGTGGATGGTCTGAAGGACCTCTATTACGCGGAAAAAAAGATCCTGAAGACATTGCCGAAGCTGGCCAAGGCCGCGCAATCCGAACAGGTAGGCGCTGCATTCGAGAAACATCGGATGGAAACAGAACGCCAGGTAGAACGGCTCGAACAGCTTTTCGAGCAACTTGGCAAACCTGCCAGGGGCAAGACGTGCCCCGCCATCGACGGTATTCTCGAAGAGGGCTCGGAGGTGCTCGAAGAGTATAAGGGGGCGCCCGCCCTCGATGCGGGCCTTGTAGGCGCCGCACAGGCGGTTGAGCATTATGAGATTGCCCGCTATGGGACGCTCATCGCCTGGGCGGAGCAACTCGGCATGAAGGATGCCCTCCCGCTGTTGCGCGAAACCCTCAAAGAAGAGACGGCGACCGACGAAGCGCTCAGCGCTTTGGGCCAGAGCGACGCCAACAAGCGCGCGCTGCAAGCGGCCTGATCAGCTCTCAACAAGCGGCTCCGGTGCTTGTCCGGAGCCGCATGGTGCTACGATGACTATACCGATGCCATCCAACTTCCATTCAGAACAACCAGCCGATGCGATGGTACCAGTCGCATCGGTGACCGAAGCCGTCTCTGAACGTCGACGATGTATAATGATCCTGCAGCAACGAGCGCGAGCCTTTGAACGGCTAAACCTGTTCAATGTTTCACGGGCTCTGTCGTCAGTTGCTGAAGAGATCCGGGGGAGCGACGATGATGAAAGCGTTCGCGAATGGGACGAACGACGGCAGACCCCCGACTTCGTAAAATGACCAAGCTTTCCGATCTTGAGCGGGGGTTGCCGGCGCGCGACCTGAGCGCCGCTGACGCGGTTGGCGAATTGGATGCGATCGGAGTCTCCTCGGCCGATATCAGTCTAACAACTCTGCCGATTGGTATGATGGCGAACCCTCTGACGTTGCAGACGATGCAGCAGGCGGTGCCGGCATAGACGCGGCTATCGGGGGAGCCGGGGGTCTTTTGACGGGTCTTGGCATAATGACCATCCCAGGCATGGGACCTGTAGTAGTTGCAGCAGATGGCTCGTCGCCACAGCAGCCGGCGCGGTAGCGGCGCCGCAGTTGGGGAGCGGCCGGCGGGATCATTGGCGCGCTCACCGAATCTGGGCGGAACACTTGTGACTGCCAAAGTCCAGGATGAACTCCGTTCCGGAAGCCGAGCGCATCCGCGGGCAGGACGGTTCGGTTGACGTGTCTGAACGCCGTCGGGAGTATGAGGCCAGCGGATGGAGCGAATTCAACCCAGATGCGCCTGCATACGGGCCGGATGAAGTCGAATGCGAAAGCGTGCGCTGCGCGGCCTTAGGCCGCTTGCCAGAAGCTACCTCGGCGACGAAAGGGGCAGTCATAGAGAAGGCGAAGTTGCCCGCTGACCAAGCGCCGGCGGGCGATGCTCTGTGCAATCAGAAGGCGCTTGCCCCGAACGGCACGAACGGGGCGACGTCGTGGAGCTAGCCTTTTTCGTTATAGGGCTGCTTGAGCTCGGCCACCATTCTGGCAAGTTCGGAGAATGGCGGAATCTCTGTTTCCGACTGAGCCAAGTTAGCCAACTGAAGCAATCTCAGGGGAAAACACACAGCATCGCGATTTGACGGGGACATATCCTCGTAAAGCCGTGCGTCGTCCAACAGCGAATCCTCGGCATGTTGTAAGGCGCAGTCAATTTCGTCGATCGAAAGAACCCCCTTGTGAACCAGCAGATTGTTGATTGACGCTACGGACATAAGAAGGCCTTCAAGTTGCAAGTTGGCGACGTTCATCAGCTTATCCTCCCTAGATCGCCGAAGGACCTGTAAGGAGAAAACAGGGTTCATGGATGAGATGTTCCGGGGAAAGCGAATTAATCTCGGCTGGCATTACGTGGGTCGGAAGTAAGCAACATCCCAGCCTCCTTTGCCGCAGCTTCGAAGGCTTGGCGTATGACCTGCGGATCAATCGGATCACCCTCCAGAGCTGACAGGCAAAGGATCATTGCCTTGTGCCATCCGGGCCCCCGCTTCGGCCATTTGACGAGTTGCTCGGCCGCTTCCTGGACGTGGCCAACTTCACAAGGCCTGTCCGCCGGGGCGGCTCTCACATAGACCGGAGAATAGAAGCGCCGCCTTGCCAGCCGGTCATCGCGCTTATCGGCCCTGCCGGGGAGCAGCGGGCTCACATCGGGGGCGGAGATTGAACCCCGCGAATTTCTTGCGCGACCGCCTTCAGCGCCCTGGCTACCGGGAAGATTTTCTTTCGCTCAAAATGTAAGGCCTGCAGGTCGACTATGTCGGCGCAGCGCTTGCGTTCCAGCCCGGCTCCTACCGCGGCTGGCTGAATTTGTGTCGCTTCCATCGCTCTTCCTTCTAGAAACTCTCAGGAAACAAACTCGGCAAGCGCGCAAAAGTTGCCGGAAATCGCGATCCTTATCGGTGGGAACTGGTGCCCTAAGCCAACGTTGGTTGCGCATTATCATCCAAGGTTTGTGTCATGGAAAAGACGTTCAATCGAATGGCGGAAGCAGTCGCTCACGCAACAGGTAGGCCGTGGGCCTTCGCTCTTTGCTTGGGATCGGTTTTGACCTGGGCGGCAACTGGCCCTGTGTTTCAATACTCCGAGACCTGGCAATTAGTCATCAATACCGGAACCACCATCGTCACTTTTCTGATGGTCTTCTTGATTCAGAACACACAGAACCGCGATGGCGCCGCCATCCAGGCAAAGCTCGATGAGTTGATCCGCTCCGGCCAGGGCAAGAACGCCTTTATCGGCATCGAGCATCTGACGGAGCAAGAGGTCGAAGAGTTCCGCGCAGCGTGCGCCCGGGCGAAGGAAAGGTCACGAGATGTGTAGACTGCGCGTTTCAAAGACGCACGCGGCGACCATCACGGGCCGGGTGCAGCCCGCGAATTCGCCATGGCGTCAGCCTCGACGATGATGTTCACGAGTTAGGTGGCGGCGGATGCCGATGATCGAGAACTCGCCCTTCTGAAATCCATGTAGCCGAACATCCAGGCAATGCAGATCACGATCATCGCGCTTGGCGATGTTGCGGGTCAGCAGGTCGACGATGTTGTGCAGTGCGGTTTCGATGCCGGCGGCTTGCGCGAATACGGATCGGTAGGACGACGCGGATGCCGCCTGATCGACGCGTGGGTCGTCTCTCTGCTCGTCGAAAGCGGCAGACTCACTGTCCCCTCCCCTGCCTCGCGATGGTCCGCCAAGCGCTGACGGCCTCCTCGTGGCTAAGTGCTCGTCTTCGGTTGATGGCGCTTCAGAGCCCGAACGTGCAACTGTCGACTAGTTGAGCGGACCAAGCCTAGCCTGAAGCGATGGCGACTTGTTGATCGACTTCTTGATCCGTTCGCGCCAGCGCTTTCCTCGGGACAGAGCATCCTCAAGGGCTTCCTGCAGATCATCGGGCCTGTCCAAGGCTAGAACGGTGATGAGAAATTCGGCCTGTAGCCGGTCCTTCAGAGCCTTGAGGCTGTCTGGCCCATCAAGTCGCCGGTCCGCGACTATGAGCTTGTGGATCGCGAAGCGTTCCGGTCGTGGTATCTGAATGAGAACGCCGTCGCGATATGTGACCGCGGCCAGGATTGGCTCCGCAAGCAGATAGTTCAGGTGATGCAGCGATTGGGCATGGACACCCAGAGCAGGCAAAGGCCGCAAGGGTTCGTCTTCGGTAAAGGACGGTGTCAGAAATTCGACTAGCGTCTCGTTACGCGTTTGCCTCCAGCGCCAGGTTTTGCCGGGTTCCAGCGCTGGCGCCGGTTCAAATGAGAAATCTTTCAGAACATTATCGAGCGGACTCGATACGGTATCTTCAAGTGCAATGGAAAGGCGCTCGAAGCTCGCAATGTCGATATCGCTCGTCTGAGCTGTCTGGTCGAAGCTGAAGCGAACGCCAAGTTCACCCTCGTAGAGCCGGAATGCCTGTGTCCCAACGACGGTTCCGCCAAGGCGAAATACGCCGGCTGAGGCCAATGCGTGCAGAAGGCTGCCTGTAGCTGCATCGATCCCAAGAAACCCTTCGGCCCGCAACAGACGGACCAGCCGGGCGCGGTTGCGCCTGCGATTTTCACGGCCCTCTCGGAGCGCGCCGATGCGCTGCATTCGGGCGCGTAGTGCTTCGCTGTCTTCCCCAATATAGGTCTTTTTGACGTCGGAGCCGACACGATAGGAATCATACCAGTAGGTTCGGCCCCCGCGCTCTACGCGGGTCGGCGTTCCACGGATTTCCGCGATCGCCTCATCGCGCAAGGACGCAAGCAGATCATGATAGGCTGAGTGGGCTATGGGCGAGTGGCGATCGAACATGGGAGATGCTCAACAAAAATTGGGCTTGTTGAACATTACGTCTTGTTCAACAAAAGCGCAAATCGTTGAACAGACGGCCGTTGGTCCGACGCCGGTAGATCCGGGCGCGGCCAAGGGGCCCGCCCGTTGGTTGCGTTTCTGCGTCTCGGCGTACCATGGATCGCCCATTGTGCCCTAGCTCCACATTCCTTGACATCGGAAATTATCAAAGCACTTCGGCGCCGTCGAAGTGATCCTGGACCTCGAGCCGGGAGAACTGGTCGTGTCTCTCGGTCCGTCCGGTTCCGGCAAGACGACGCTGCTGCGCATGATCGCCGGCCTCGAAAGCCTTGACGTGGGCACGCTGACGATCGACGGGGTGCGCTCGGAGAACCTTGCGCCGGGCAGGCGCAACGTGGCGATGGTCTTCCAGAATTATGCCCTCTACCCCACCTATGACGGTCGCGGAGACCATGGCCTTTGGTTAAGGAACGTTCGGGTCACGTCGCAGCTCTCCGGCGGGCAGCGCCAGCGCGTGGCCATCGGGCGTGCGATCGTCAAGGAGCGTCTCGAAAAAAAGGGCCGCATCCAGCGGATCCGCTAGTGCCGGGCCGGCAACCCTCTAGTGTCGACCTTTCAGGAACCTTCCTCGCGAAGCAGCGAATTCCAATCGGTTCCAATCAAGTCGATCAGGCGCCTGGCCTCTTCCTCCTGATGCCAGTCCCTCGTCAGTCGCTCTGCCAACAGCTTTAGACGGCTTTGCGCTCATCCCACTGTCGATTGCCGGGCACCGCGAAAATTAGCTTTTGTTTCGTTGCTAAAAGCCCGCCGACCGAAGCCGGCGGGAGAAGGTTGGACTTGCCAGGGGTCTCTGGCAAAAAAACAACGGGCCGACCCGGCTTTTGTTTCAGCTTTAGCTAAAATGTGAAGCCCGCCGCCAGACGGCAGCGGGCCTCATTACAACGACCGGAAGACTAGAGGGGTTGGGAACAATCCGGCCAGCAATTTCCAACGAAAGGGGCGAGTTTTTGTTCCGAGGCATTTTTATAGGTCGGCAAAACCTTAGCCCCCCTTTTTCCAGTTTAGGCCCGGCGGTCAAACCCCGAGTCCCTTCCCTTGGCCGCCGGGGTCGTGTGACTCGCGACCATCATCGGGATGGCTATGCGATCGTGCCGCGCGCGTTGCAAGTTCATGTGGAAACTTGCGTGAAAGGGTTTCGGCAGGATTGCTGATTACGCTGTCTCGCCCATATTCGCAGCCATGGTCGCGGGGCATGTTGAATTGGCGCTGTTTGAGCAGACGTTCGTCAATCCAAACGGTTTGCATCGGCCGTTTCCTGATCGGGTAGCTGACGCGGCAGAGAAAACCGGAGGGTCGGTTCTGTTCGATGTTCGCGTTGATGGTGACGTAGAGGTTCAGCGGATGGCGGCGATCGGATACGGTGCAACCGGCACGGCGATAATTGTGATGCAAAAGAGCGGGGAACTTAGGTGCGCGTCAGTGAATGGCGACACGCGCTTTCTGGTTGAGGAGCTTACCGCCTGGTACGCGTCACCACTTCACGAGCAAGCGCGCGTTGACTATCACGGCACGGCCACAATCTTGCTCGCGAAGCTCCGTAGCGCGGGCCACTTCGCCCGTTCCTAGCCGGGCCAGCGCGGGGACCCTACTTTGGGTCGCGATTCTGGGCTCATCCGATTTGAGGATAGAGGGACCCAACACCCACCGTTTTTTCCAAGTAGCAGCGAAGATTGACGGGCCTATATAACCTCGCCAGCCGGTTAGCCTTGCCGGCTAGGCCCGGCGGTCAACAAGCGCTCATCCCCGACCGTCGGGCTGCTGCTGGACGCCTTGAGGTTTGGTCGTAGTTGGGTGGCAGAATAATAGGGCAAGGGACGGCAAATTGAGGGCTGCCGTTATGCCGCTATCGCTTTGCAGCGGCAAGGGACGGCAAATTGAGGGCTGCCGTTATGCCGCTATCGCTTTGCAGCGGAGTATTTGAACCCGCTGACTTGGACTTGCTCCAGCGGGTGTTTGACCAAGTGTGCATCGAACGCAGCTTAGCCCAAAAGACAAGGAACAGAGGGAAGACCTCGCCGCGAACTTGTCAGCGTTTACCGGAACGGGATCACGACGAAGGGGAACTGTTGCAGGCACTTTCTAAGCGCCGCTTGGCTTAGGCCGTAACCACAGTTTTCTGGCGCTAACGGTTGCGCGACATCGTCGGCATGTCCGCCAGCTGCCTGATTTAGTCGCTTACCCAAGCACCCACCAAGCGGTGACCGCACACAGCAAAAACAAGAGCGCAGCACACGCGATCAATATTGCTCTTAGCATTCCCCACCTGGCGGCTCAGCCGGCAGAAGCCCAAATTGCTGCGCACGCTCCGTAGCGATTTTCAGCAGGGCCGCAGTGGTTTCGCGTGGCGTCCTTCCTTGTGCTTCTGACGTAGTCATCAGCGCTGCGATGGCGCCTCTAATGCGACTTCACAGTTGACGTCCCGATTTGGGCTACCCCTTGGCAATATCGGTGGTTCGACGGCTCGCGACATGCAGAAACAAAGCCGCTGGCGGATGAAAGGTTCCCGCGCGCATCAGGCCTTCCAGTCGCGCCACAGAGCATCAGCTTCGTCCGTTCCATGCCCCAGATGGAAATATTAGCGACTGCTTAACGAAGCCAGCGGCCGCACCAGACTCATTCGCATGGCGAAGGCATCAAGATCGGCGATGAGGTAGCTATCACCGCGACAGTAAGGCGCCGGGTGACGGAAGGACGGGTGAGCGTCTCGATCCTCTCCTACGGCTTCCCGCACTCCATCGTAAACAAGACGTCGACGGCGAAGAAGGGCCAGCCAATCGAACTGATAGGCGACGTCACGCAACGCGCGGGACGTCTACGCGGTCGTCAGGACGCCGAATGGCAACGACGGTCGACGCGACAGGTAACCCGCGAATAGTCAATTGGAATCCTCTTCCCTCTCAAGCGTTCCGACTCGGAAGTTCATCTTTCGCTGAGCCTTTGGGTCCGATTGTCGAGCTTGGCGGGGCCGTGCCCATGGGCGTGGTGGTGCCGCAAGGCCCTGTCGCTGTTTGCGCACGAAAGCGCTCAACAACCTCTAAGGTTCATGGCGTGAATGGAGTGCCGGTCCCGACCCGCCTCCTCTGGAACAATAGAGCGCGAACAACCGTTTTGATTTGTGTAAACCCAAGGAGGCTATCGCCATGGACTGGAACCGCGTTGAGGGAAACTGGAAGCAGGTCAAAGGCAAGGTCAAGGAGCAGTGGGGCAAACTCACTGACGATGATCTGGACCGCATCGCCGGCAGACGGGACCAACTCGAAGGCAAGATCCAGGAACTTTACGGGATTGAGAAGGATCGTGTGCGTCGGGATATCGACGACTGGTATGCCCGACAAGGTTGGTAGAATTGCCTTTGGGCCATCGATGGGGAGGCGCTGGCGCGTGCAGCGCCTTTCGTTTTGAGGTGCGCAAGTGACGCGCCTGCGCAAGAGCGGCGAGCAAAGGAACTCTTCTAGTCCAGGCCGCCCCGGCTTCTATCTCATGCACGCGGCTGCTTTGGTTTCAGTTCTTCTGACCCGCGCAGCCGAGGCCTTACATCGTTCCGATTACCGCGTTGGAGCTCACCGATTTCTCCGGATCAGCTACACCGACAGGCATTAATCCTCTCTGGAGCGAGCACGAGGCCTCAACCATGAGCGTGGTGAACGGCTGCGATCCATTTGTCGCATCACCGGAGTTACCATCACGCCATGCATAACGATTGAACTCAATACGGCGAAGCACACAGTCACCCAAAGAATTGTCACACCCTCAAATTCAGCCTGCCCGAGCGCAAATGCGAGGTAATAGAACGAGCCAAGGCCGCGGATTCCAAAAAAAGCAATCACGGCCTTTTCGCGTGATGCCGCTGGAAATCCGATTAACCCAATCCACCCCGCCAGGGGTCGCACCACGAACAATACCAGGGCGGTAGTGACGATCACCTGCCAGCTCAAGGCGCCAAAAATTGACCCTTCTGCGATGGCTGCTCCAAGGCAGACCAGCAGGACCATCATCAGCAAACGCTCAATCTGCTCCGCGAAGTCATGCAAGCTCTCATGATACTCGTGCTGCCGCTCGACGGACCGTAGCGCCACGGCCGCGACGAACACTGCAAGGAAGCCGTAGCCGTGAAGGATTTCGGTCGAGCCATACGCAAGGCAGGTGATACCGAGCGCAACAAAGCCATCCCTCGTCTCTGACAACCCCGACCGTTTCGGCAGACGAAACGTAAGGTAGCCCATGGCTTTTCCGCCGAGCCAGCCAATTCCAACGCCTGCGGCGAGCTTCCAGACAACGTCAACGATAAACCAGTGCCTGAAGAAGGGCTCGCCGGATGCGTTGGAAAGCGCGATTGCGATTGCAAGATAGACGAACGGAAAGGCCGCTCCATCATTGAGACCGGCCTCGGAGGTAAGGGCAAAACGCACCTCATCCTCCTTGCCGGATTGAGGTGGACCGACTTGTATGTCGCTTGCCAGAACAGGATCAGTTGGTGCCAGGGCAGCCCCAAGCAGAAGTGCGGCGCTAATGCCAAGCCCGAGAATTGACCAGCCTAGAATTGTAATTCCTGCGATCGTCAGAGGCATGGCTATGCCAAGAAGGCGCCACGAGGACTCCCAACCCCGCCAACTCACGGGCCGATCCAGCTTTAGGCCAGCCCCCATAAGGGCGACGATCACAACGAACTCTGTGAGACGCTCGGTTAGTATCCGGTTCTCCAGTGGGTTTACCCCTACGAGCGGAGAGAATGGTGACCAAACCCAAAGAACCCCGATCCCGATGCAAAGCATTGGCAACGAAAGCGGAAGCTTTCGGAGCAGTAAAGGGAGCCAGGCCGTAAGGAGCACGATTGCTCCAAAAACTGCCAAGAGGAGAGCATAGGGCTGCATGTGGGCTTAGGCCGTTGAACGCGTGCTCAAGGCGCCAAGCTGGTGCCGGCCCGAGCAGAAACAGGCTCCCCTCCTCACCCAACGTTCGCCCATCATGTCCTCCCCCGGCCCTTGGCTCGACCGAAGTTTATCGTGACACCGGCCTGGAGCCGCTGTCCGAGACCATTTTCTACTGGTGCAGACGTTGCGCTCCATGACTTCTCGTGGAATATCCGCCACGTAACTCCGCTCGCATGCTTCGCGGCTGGCTGGTGAAACAGCACCTTGGTTAAATTCCAGTGCGAGCAGCCTAGTCTTCACCAAGACGCTCGACCGCCAGTCATCCCCAAAAAGGCGCTCAGCGCGCGAGCCTATTTTCTGTTCACCCTCCTCTTTTCTGTTCACCCTCCTCGGCTTGTAGATCATACGATCCTGGTTTTCGGCGCATATCGCCATTTCGGATCAATGACGAATGCACACCGCCCAGCCGCCACAGGTGGCCGCGAAGGATAGAAGCCAGGATTGCAGCTGTGCCCGCAGTGCCAACAGCGGGCACCGCGAAGAGCGGTTAGTCTAACCGCCACAAACCTAGCAGTTCGCCTCAGTCTGCGGATCACACGCCTTTTTTTCTTGCTTCTGTGGCTTGGGTTTTACCGCCTGCCCACCCTGCTGCTGCTCGGCGGCGGGTTGCTCCTTGGCCTTTTTCTGCGGCTTGGCCGCCTGCTCGGGCTCGCCCTGCTGCTGCTCGGCGGCGGGCTGCTCCTTGGCCTTCTTCTGCGGCTTTGCCGCCTGCTCGGGCTCGCCCTGCTGCTGCTC
>NZ_RZOS01000419.1:0-4951 GCF_004022605.1 Mesorhizobium sp. M4B.F.Ca.ET.089.01.1.1 | reverse complement strand
TGGCGGGAGAGGTCCTCCGTCGGCAAGCCGAGCGTGCCGAATTCAGGCGGCAGGAAGTTGGAGGCGTGGTCGCAAGTCAGAACAAATGGGCTCGCCCCGCCGGGGTTGGTCACCCTTACGGTTTCAGGCGATGCAGGGCTGGCGGGCCGTGCTGTCTCCATAGTCAGTCGTCCCCTCGGGAGCGCTGTATCGTATGTTACGTATTTTGTCTCATTGCGTCCCTGCGGATGATTTCATACAGTTTGTCCGGCTTTGTCAAACGCGATTTCGAGGAACGGCGTCGACCGGGCCAATAGGTGGGGGAAAACCATGATCTCCAGCATCGCCGAACTGATTTCCGACCGCATCGGCGCCATGCCGGCCGGCGAGCGGCGCGCGGCACAGACGCTGATCGCCAACTATCCGTTGATCGGGCTTAAGACCGTCGCCGAATTTTCGGCCGCCGCCGGCGTGTCCTCGCCGACGATCCTGCGTTTCGTTGCCCGTCTCGGCTTCCAGAACTATCCGGAATTCCAGTCGGCGCTTCAGGACGAGCTGGCGGCGCAATTGCAGTCGCCGGCATCGCGCACGCTCAACCCGGCCTCGCCCGGCGGCGGCGCGGTGTCGCCAATGCTCGAGGCGACGCTCGAGAACATGCGCGAGACCTTCAGGCACCTGTCCGACAAGCAGCTGGCCGACATCGCCGCGAAACTTGCCGAGCGGCGCGGCAAGACCTTCCTGATCGGCGGCCGCTTCACCGATCCGCTGGCGCGCTACATGGCCGCCCACCTCGCCATCGTCCAGCCGGACGTCTACCACCTCGCCGGACAGGAGAGCATCTGGCGCGACCGGCTGATCGACATGGGCAAGCGCGACGTGCTGGTGATCTTCGACATCAGGCGCTACCAGGACAGCCTGGTGCGCTTTGCCGAGACGGCGCATCAGCGCGGCGTCCAGATCGTGCTGTTCACCGACCAGTGGCTGTCGCCGATCGCCCGTTTCGCCCGCCACGTCATCGCCGGACGCACCGCCGTGCCCTCGGCCTGGGATTCCTCGGCCGCCCTCTTCGTCGTCGCCGAGACGCTGATCGGAGCCGTCACGAGGCAGCTCGAGGCCGACGGCGCCAAGCGCATCCGTGAGCTGGAAGGCCTGCGCTAGGCAACATTTGGTCCGGCGGCCGGCCAACGTTACGCAGATTTAATGTGCACGGCAGCGGCAGAATTGCCATAAAGCCATGATATCGCGTGGCTTCGCACATTGCCGGGGTGCGTCGCTGCGTTTTTTGCTTGGGGAAACTGTAGGCGTTTTGCCGACCGGAGTGCCGATGGCCGCCTGGAAACAGATCGTTTTTGCGCTTGTGATCCTGGTGGCCGCCGCGGCCGCCTGGGTACGCTTTTTCCCCGGCGCGCATGAGGTGCTGGCACGCTGGGGCATCGAATGGGCCGATGCCGCGACATCGGCGCGGACGACCGGCGCCGTCAACCCGGCAAGGCAGGCGAGCGGTCGCGACAGCACCCGGCGACCGGCCAATGTCGTCGCCCTGCCGGCGAGCACCGCCACCATCAACGACCGCCTGCAAGCGATCGGCACCGGCCGAGCCAACGCCTCGGTGACGGTCAACCCTTACAGTTCCGGACGTCTCGTGGAATTCCTGGTCGCCTCCGGAACCCGTGTCGACAAGGGCCAGGTCATCGCCACGCTCGATTCCGACACCGAGGTGATTGCCGAGGACCGCGCCAAGGTCGGCCTGCAGGACGCGCAGGACAAGCTCGACCGGGTCAAGTCGCTGCGGGCCTCGAACGCCGCGACGCCGGTCGCCGTCGCCGATGCCGAGGTGGCGCTGGCCAACGCCAAGCTGTCGTTGCGCGACGCCGAGCTCGCCCTGCAGCGCCGCTCGGTCGTGGCGCCCATAGCGGGCACCGTCGGCATCCTGCCGATTTCGGCCGGCAATTACGTGACCAGCCAGTCGGCCATCGCCACGCTCGACGACCGCTCCTCGATCCTGGTCGACTTCCTTGTGCCCGAGCGCTTCGCCGCCGCCGTCAAGGTCGGCGCGCAACTGTCGGCGACGCCGATCGCCAACCCCAGCCAGGCCTATACCGGCACGGTCTCGGCAATCGACAACCATATCGACGAGGTCAGCCGCACGCTGCTGGTCAAGGCGACGATCGCCAACCCGGCGGACTCGCTGCGCGCCGGCATGTCGTTCCAGATCAGCATGCAATTCCCGGGCGACTCCTATCCGGCGGTCAGCCCGCTGGCGATCCTGTGGGGGTCCGACGGCGCCTATGTCTGGGCGGTCGCGGACGGCAAGGCCAAACGTGTTCCGGTGCGCATCATCCAGCGCAACACCGAGACGGTGCTGATCGACGCGCCGATCGTCAGCGGCGACATGGTGGTGACCGAAGGCACCCAGAGCGTTAGCGAGGGCGGCGAGGTCCGCATCGCCGGCGAGGAGCAGCGCGCCGCCGAAGCCGGCAGCCCATGAGCGGCCGCGCCAACACCGCCAGCGAGAGCGGCTTCACCGCGCTGTTCATCCGCCGGCCGGTCATGGCCCTGGTGCTGAACACGCTGATCGCGGTCGCCGGCCTTGCCGCCTTCTATGGCGTCGAGATCCGCGAACTGCCAGATGTCGACCGCCCCGTCATCACCGTCAGCACCACCTTCGAGGGCGCGGCAGCCGAGACCGTCGATCGCGAGCTTACCGACACGATCGAGGGTGCGGTCGCGCGCGTCTCCGGCGTCAAGTCGATCTCGTCGACCTCCTCCTTCGGCAACAGCCGCGTCACCATCGAGTTCAACGACGGTGTCGATCTCGACGTCGCCGCCTCCGATGTGCGCGACGCCGTCAGCCGCATCTCCAACCAGATACCGGACACGGCCGACACGCCGCGCATCGTCAAGGCCGATGCCAATTCCGAGCCGGTGATGCGACTGGCGGTCACCTCCGACACCATGTCGGTGCAGGACATGACGGTGATCGTCCAGGACCAGATCGAGGACGAGCTCGCCGCCGTCCCGGGCGTTGCCGACGTCCAGGTCTCCGGTGACCGCGACAAGATCTTCCGCATCGACGTCGACCAGAACAAGCTCGCCAGCCACGGCTTCACCGTCGCCGATCTCCGCACGGCCCTTGCCACGGTCGCCTTCGATTCGCCGGCCGGCTCGATCACCACCACCAACCAGGACCTTATCGTGCGCACGACGGCGGACGTGACGACGCCGGAGGAGTTCGAGAACATCACCGTCGGCGGCAAGACGCGCATCCGCGATGTCGCCACCGTCACGCTCGGCCCCGACGTCGGCCAGACGGCGTTGCGTTCGGATGGCAAGACCGGCATCGGCCTCGGCATCATCCGCCAGGCGGAATCGAACACGCTGGACATCTCGACCGGCGTCAGGGCGGCGGTCGCCAAGCTGCAGGAGAACCTGCCCCAAGGCATGTCGATCAAGGTCACCAGCGACGACGCGGTCTTCGTCAACGGCGCCGTGCACGAGGTCGAGATCGCGCTGGCGCTCTCGGTCTCGATCGTGCTGATCGTCATCTACGCCTTCCTGCTCGACTGGCGCGCGACGCTGATCCCCGGCCTGTCGATGCCGGTCGCCATGATCGGCACCATCGCCGCGATCTATCTCGCCGGCTTCTCGGTCAACATCCTGACGCTGCTGGCGCTGGTGCTGGCGACCGGCCTCGTCGTCGACGACGCCATCGTCGTGCTCGAAAACATCGTGCGCCGGCGCAACGAAGGCATGGGGCCCCGCGCCGCCGCCGTGCTCGGCGCGCAGGAAGTGTTCTTCGCCGTCATCGCCACCACGCTGACGCTGGTCGCCGTCTTCGTGCCGATCTCCTTCCTGCCCGGCCAGACCGGCGGCCTGTTCCGCGAATTCGGCTTCGTGCTGGCGATGTCGGTGCTTCTGTCCTGCGTGGTCGCGCTCACCCTTTGCCCGATGCTCGCCTCGCGCATGCTGTCCAGCGCCTCGCTCCACCATGAAGGCGGCAAGGGCCTCGGCGCCCGCATCGGCGGCGCGCTGAACGCGACCTACCGGCGCTGCCTGCACGCCTGCCTCGGCGCGCCGTGGCTGGTGGTGCTGGTGGCGGTGCTTTTTGCCGGCATCGCCTTCACGCTTTTCGGCACCATCCGCCAGGAGCTGACGCCGAGCGAGGACCGCGCCGTCGTCTTGTTGCGCATCAGCGCGCCGCAAGGCGTCAGCCTCGACTACACGACCGAGCAGATGCAGAAGATCGAGAGGTTGATCCAGCCGCTACGCGATTCCGGCGAGATCCGCAGCACCTTCGAAAACGCCGGCCAGAACGGCGCCTACAACTCAGGCTTCATGGTGATGACGCTGGCGCCGTGGAATGAGCGAGCGCGCAGCCAGCAGCAGATCGTGGCCGAGATCAGCCGATTGACGAGGCAGGTGCCGAGCGTGCGCGTCTTCCCCGTACAGCCCAACAGCCTTGGCATCCGCGGCGCCGGCAACGGCCTGCAGTTCGCGCTGGTCGGCAACGACCGCAAGGCGCTCGGCGAGGCGGCCGGCGAGGTCATTGCCGAGATGCAGAAAGATCAGCGCTTCCAGACGCCACGGCTCACCGTCGACCCGACCCAGCCCCAGCTCGCCGTCGCCATCGACCGCGAACGCGCCTCCGACCTCGGCATCGACATCACCGGGCTGGCCGACACGCTGCAGGCCATGCTCGACGGCAACGACGTCGTCGACGTCTATATCGCCGACCGCAGCTATGGCGTGAAGCTGGTGTCGACGACCAACCCGATCAACGACCCGACCGACCTCGAGAACATCTTCGTGAAGACCGGCGACGGTCGCTTCCTGCCGATGTCGACCATCGCCACGCTGACCGAACGCGCCGTGCCGCCGTCGCTGACGCGCGAGCAGCAGCAGCCGTCGGTCGCCATCACCTCGAACCTGTCAGGCGACTTCGCGCTCGGCGACGCGCTGAGCCGCGCCGAGG
>NZ_RZOS01000418.1:0-4971 GCF_004022605.1 Mesorhizobium sp. M4B.F.Ca.ET.089.01.1.1 | reverse complement strand
GAGGCGGGGCAGGCGAGGTTGTATATCTCGTCGACGGCGAGATCCATCGGCAAGGCGTCGACGATGTCGTGCTTGATGCAGGTGAAGAACGGATCGCGATGCATGCCGTTGAGGTTGTAGCGCTTTCCGGTGTGGAAGTTGTCGAGGACGACGACTTCGTATCCGTCATGCAGCAGCCTCTCGCACAGATGCGAACCCAGGAACCCGGCGCCGCCAGCGACCAGCGCCCGGCCGCGATCGGTATTGGCACCCTTGCGACCACCCCTTGGGTCGAGCTTCACGACCTTCATCACCCTGCTCATGACTCCCCCTTACGCAGCACGCGCACCACCACCCCGGCCAAGCAAGAGCGTTGCTCGACCAAGTCCCGAAACAGTAGCGACCCTCAGCGTAAGCCGAGGCGCCATCACCCATGATGTGCGTAAAAACGTCTGAGTTTGCGGGAGCAGTGCCGTACGGCTTATTGGTTGCCGCTCAGCCCGCTATGCCCCGTGAATCGCGATCACGCGTCTGGTTGCCACCATCGCCGATCTTGCTCGCCCAAATTGCACACCCAACGCATATAAAAATATACCTATGGCGATTGTAGTCAACTAAATTAGCGATCCGTTAACCTCATACATTGGTGATTGGTTAATCATGCACCTTACGAATCGGGCTGCCTGCCGGTCCGGAATGGTGGGCGAAATCGGCTGCGGCCCCCGGCGAGGCAGGCTCTCTGGGAGCCTCGCAAAGCTTGTTGGCGAAGGGGCCAGCGGACTTGAAGGTGTCGACTTATCGAACCGGCAAATGCAGCGGGTGTCTGTCTTTCCGTGCGCTGCGGATGTGCTTTGCTCAATCTTGGGAAATACAGGTTTTCTTGACCAGGCTCCGTTCTATGTCGGTAAAGAGTTGGCGCGATTTCTGTCAGCACTCGCCCGGATCGCAAACAGGCGCGACGGCGCCGGACGGCGACTGCCGCATATCTCGCCGGGCAGGCGGGCGTGCCCGTCATCCGGGCGCCGCGGCCCGGTTTCAACCGGAACGGCGTGAGGTCTGCCACTCTGGGATGCATTGAACGGCCGGGCTTGATCCGGCGACCGAAGGGCGCAGCATGCCGCGCCGCGCGAGTTGGAGGAAGAGCGCGGTAGCCATCGGCGGCAGCAAGCAAGGCCCGCCGATGACGGGCCTTGTCGATCAACCAGATCCTTGCTGCCGGCGGGCTGCCCGCCGCCCCATTCCTCTCCTATTCGCCGCCCATTTCCTTCTTGAACTGCTCGAAATCGACCTGCATGCCGTTGAAGATGGTGCTCCAGTGGCGGGTTAGCGCAGCCATCGCCACAGCCTCCTGGATCTCCTCGTCGGTGGCGCCGGCGCGCTTGGCGTCCTGCGTGTCCGACCATATACAGTAGTTGCACGGGATCTGGGCGGCGACCGCCAGCGAGATCAGCGACTTGACCTTGGGCGGCAGCGCCGTCTTGTCGCTGAGCTCGATGGCCTTGACCTCGGCCCAGGCGCCGGGCAGACCGGCCTTCGGGAACTGCTTCACGAAGCTTGGCACGCCGCCCATGGTCGACTGGATGTCCTTGATGGTGGCGTCGTAGTCGTCGGCCTGGGCGGGCGCCGAGGCCAGGGTCAGGGTCAGCGCGCAAGCGGTAGCCAGCATGGATGCGGAGGCAAGGCGAAGGGAGGACTGTGTGATCGAAAGCGTGCGACGGGCCGACATGTTTTTCTCCTCTGGTGTTTGTTAGCCTTACGATGTAAGGTAGGGCAGAAAATGAACCTTACAGTGTAAGCTGTCAAGCGACGCCATGGACTCATCGATCAAAAAAAAGCGAGCGCGCGGCCGGCTGTCCCGCGAGATGATCGAGGACGCCGCCTTCGAGGTGATCGAACGGGAGGGCCTGTCCGGCTTTTCGATGCGAAAACTCGCCGCGGCGCTCGGCTGCGAGGCGATGAGCATCTATCATCACTATCCTTCGCAGGCGCATCTCTACGAGGCGCTGGTCGACCGGCAGATGAACGCGCTGGTGATCCCCGGCGAAGGCCTGCCCTGGCGCGAACGGGTCCGCGTCGGCATGCAGGAGTTCCGCCGCGTCGCGACCGAGCATCCGGCCTTCGCGCCGTTCATCGTCGTCTACCGCATGAACTCGCCGCCATGTCTGGCGAAGCTGAACAGCATCATCGGCCTGTTCGAGGCGGGCGGCTTCGGGGCCGAGCTCAGCGCCCGGCTGTTCCGTGCCGCTGGCTATTACCTGATGGGGGCGATCCTCGACGAGACCGCCGGCTATGCCAAGGGCCCGTCGGCGGTCACCACCGTCAGCAGCGAGGAGATGGCGCGGGATTTTCCCAGCGTCGTGGCGGCCGGGGCCTATTTCGGCACCGCCGGTTTCGACAAGACCTTCGATCTCGGCCTGGAGATGCTGCTGGACGAGATGGAGCGGATTCGCGATGGTGCCCGGGCCGCGACCGCAAAAGGTGGAAGCGATCGCGGCCACAGGAATTAGCTAGCCAAGGCCTTCGATGCGCTTCCTTTTCGTTCTTGTTCTCCTCGCCGGCGTCGCCATCGGCGTCCTCTATCCCTGGGCGATGAGCAATTTCTCCGGCCACGAGATCGGCACCTGGCGGGTCTACGAGCAAGGCCGGTTCCGGCCGGTGACGATCCCGCTTGCCGCGCGCGACGCGCCGCTGCGGGTGCTGGTCGACCTCACCGCTCGGGCCGAACGCATCGTCTCGCAGCAGCGCACCGTGCTGACGCTCACCGCCGCCACGGGCGGTCGCACCGAACTCGCCTCGACGCTCCAGTTCAACCACTCCGACAATCCGCGCCAGGCAAGCCCGCAACTGCCGGACAAGATCTTTCGCGACGAGGCAGGCGTGATCCAGACGGTCAGCGCCGGCCCCTATCTCTTCACCGTCGGTCCGGGCGATGCCGAGGATATCCCGATCAGGGCGGTGGATCTCGTGCTGCGTGCAGAGGCCGGCGCGATCGACGGGCGGGCGCGGCCGGCCGGCTATGCGCTGATGGCAGCCGGCTTGATCGGGCTGGTGCTTTCCTTCGCGTTCGGCGGTCGCGGCGGCCGGCCGCAGAACCCGAATTCGCAACCACCACCGCCGCGCTGGGGCCGCGGCGGCACGTCGAATTGAGCCCGGCATGAACTACCGCCACGCCTACCACGCCGGCAATTTCGCCGATGTCGTCAAGCATGCCGTGCTGACGCGACTGCTCGACTATCTGAAGCAGAAGGACAAGGCGTTTCGCGTCATCGACACGCATGCCGGCATCGGCCGCTACGATCTGTCGTCGGTTGAAGCGCAGAAGACCGGCGAATGGCTGGGCGGCATCGGCCGGCTGGTGGGCGCGGATCTGGATGCCAGGGTCGCCGGCCTGCTGGCGCCCTACCTCGAGGCCGTTCGCGCCGTGAACCCCGAAGGCGGGGTGAAGAACTATCCCGGCTCGCCTCTGATCGCCAGGCACCTGCTGCGCAAGCAGGACCGGCTGACGGCGATCGAACTGCATCCGCAGGACGCGGAGCGGCTCAAAGCAGTCTTCGCCGGCGATTTCCAGACCAGGGTGATCGAACTCGACGGCTGGCTGGCGCTCGGCGCGCATCTGCCGCCGAAGGAGAAACGCGGCCTGGTGCTCGTCGATCCGCCTTTCGAGGAGGACGGGGAGTTCGCCCGCCTCGTCGACGGGCTGTCGAAGGCGCACAGGCGCTGGCCGGGCGGCATCTACGCGCTCTGGTATCCGATCAAGGACCGCAAGGCGGTCGCTGCCTTCAGGGCGGCGCTGAAGAATGCCGGCATCCCCAAGCTGCTCGACATCGGCTTCGAGATCCGGCCGGCATCAGCCGAGCCCAGCCTCGACGGCACCGGCATGGTGGTGGTCAACCCGCCCTTCACGCTGGAAAGCGAGTTGCGCCTGATGCTGCCGGCCCTGCACAAGGCGATGGCGGTCGCGCAGCCGTCGCGCTGGACGATTGACTGGCTGGCGGGCGAGTAGCCCGCCCACTTCAGGCCGGGGCGCTAGCCAAGCGGGAAGGTGTTGCCGGCTTCGGCCGCGCGGTGCCTTGAGGACTGACGATCGACCGCCGATGCCGCTGGCCATGCCTTGGAAACCATTGCCAGCGCAACCGCTTGACCGTTGAGCGGCGAATCCGCACAGTGCGCGCAATCGACCTTGAGAGGCTGCCATGACTCGCTTCGCTCGTTCCGCTCTTGCCGCCCTGATTTCGCTCTGCACGCCGCTTGCCACGTCGCTCGGCTTCACCCAGGCGGCGCATGCCGCAGACCTCGCCGTCTATTCCGAGGAGGACGGCGGCATCTGCGGCGAGGCCTGGGTGCTGAACAAGATCACCAACCGCTTCGCCTATCAGGTGCGCCACGTGCCGCATCTGCCCGATGTCGCGATCACCGATTTCAGCCGCATCCACCAGCACCGCTACCTGCCGGCCAGCGAGGAATGGCCGATCGGCCGCCGCTATTGCGGCGCCACGGTCAGCCTGTCCGACGGTCGCGCCCGCACCATCTGGTACCTGATCGAGGAAGGCCAGGGCTTTGCCTCGATCGGCGACAATGTCGAATTCTGCGTTTCGGGCTTCGACCGCTGGATGGTCTATAACGGCCGCTGCCGCGTGCTGCGCTGAGCCAGGCGCAAGCGCGGTTGTCGTAGCGAAGATCCGGCTTTGCCGGCTTTCGCCGCGTGGCAAATCGGCTAACCTGATCTCCCGAGAGCGATTGATCACACTCGGGAGTTTTCATGGACATTGCGACCCTGCTTGCCTTCGCGGCGGCCTTCTTCGTCTTTGCCGCGAGCCCAGGTCCGGACAATATGACGATCGTTGCCCGCACCATCTCCAATGGCGCCGCGTCGGGCATCGCTTACGGCGCGGGCACGGTGGTCGGCATCCTCATCTTCCTGGCGCTCGCCGCCTTCGGCCTGTCGATCATCGCCGCCAAGATGGCGATCGTCATGACCATGCTGCGCTATGG
>NZ_RZOS01000417.1:0-4991 GCF_004022605.1 Mesorhizobium sp. M4B.F.Ca.ET.089.01.1.1 | reverse complement strand
GGGATATGCCGGCCCGCCGTCGCCTTCGCAGCCTTCAAGAAGGCCGCCGCCGAGCAAGGACTGCTGAGGCCGGCCGCACCGAGTGCCGCGCTTACCATGCTGGACCAGTTGTGGTCGCCGGGCAGCAAGCCCGACCGAGAGCCCGATTGAACCACGCCATGGCCTGGGATGTAGGGATCGGCGACGAAGTGATCGTGAACGCCACCGTGCTTACGCTGCTCGGCAGCGGTCGCGCGCGGGTCCGCATCCCGACCCACAATTATCCCTGTGCGATCGACCCGCCGGCCGGCGCCAAGGCCGGCGATCGGATCACCATCGCGGGTCACGTCACTGAGGTCGACCACGACAAAGGCAGGGTGACGTTCAAGGTGGGCGGCCTGGTCACCGTCGACATAGCGTCGGTCGCCGCCTGGAAGTCGGTGCTTCGCGATCCGCCCTGACGCCTATCGCGGCTCGCGGTTCATGCTGAGATAGGTCGGGTCGAACTCGGCCATCGCCACCAGCAGATCCCAGTCGAGGATGGTCACGGTATAGTTCGACCAGCTGACCAGGCCGATATTGCGCAGCATGCCGATGACCCGGTTCATATGGACGACCGAAAGACCAAGCACGTCGGCCAGCTCGGCTTGCGACAAGGGAAGCTGGAAGCTCATCCCGGACGTGCGCTTGACGACCTGGAGGCGGACGAACAGCTCGCAGATAAGGTGGGCGAGATGCGAGGTCTTCGAACGCCGGCCCATGGCGACGATCCACTCCCGGTGAATGGCGCCGTCGACGAGCGTGTCCAGCCACAGGAGCCGGGTGAGATGGGGCGCCTGCTCGGTGATGGCGCGCAGCTTGGCGTGGTCGGCGGCGGCGACATGGCAGGGCGACAGCGCGATGATGCCATGGTCCATTGTCTTCAGCAGGAAGGCGTGAAGGTCGACGAAATCGCCGGGGACCTGCAGTGAGGTGAACTGCCGTCCGCCATCCTCCAGCACCTTGTAGCGCGCGGCGATGCCGTCGAGGATAAGGGTGCTGTGGATCGGCCTCGACCCTTCGGAAACGATGTCCTGCCCCGTGGCGACATGTCGTTCGGTCGAGATGGCACCCGCCAGCAATTCCTTTTCCGCCTCCGAGAGGAGGTCGTGCTGGCCAAGGTTCAGATAGAGGGATTCGAGCATTCGGTTCCGATCCTGCGTGCACCGCCAAGAGCAAACGCCGCAGCGGGCGCCTGGTTGCAGCACCGTGCGGGTGACGATCGGCATGCGCGCCGGGGAGACTTGCAGACAGGAGAGCCGTCCAGACCTGCGCGCCGGGCGCCGTCTACGACTTGGGTTCACGAAATATTTCGGAGGGAACATCCGTTCCCGGCCGCGCTTATCGTGATGCAAGGAAACGGCGCTTGCGATTTCACGAGCGCCGTTTCTTTGCCCCCTCAAGTCACATCAAACGATGGAGCAAAGTGATGGCAAGGAAGAATTCGTCTGGCGCGGCGAACGGCCTGGAAAGCCTGTTCGTGGACGGCCTGAAGGACATCTACTACGCGGAAAAGAAGATCCTGAAGACGTTGCCCAAGCTGGCGAAGGCCGCCCAGTCGAAGGAACTGAGCGCAGCCTTCGAGAAGCATCGCATGGAAACGGAGGGACAGGTCGATCGCCTGGAACAGGTGTTCGAGCTGATGGGCAAGGCTGCAAGGGGCAAGACCTGTCCGGCGATCGACGGCATCCTCGAAGAAGGCTCGGAAATCCTCGAGGAGTACCAGGACGAGCCGGCGCTCGACGCGGGCCTGGTGGCGGCCGCCCAGGCCGTCGAGCATTATGAAATAGCCCGCTACGGCACGCTGGTGGCCTGGGCGGAGCAACTGGGCCTCAAGGACGCAGTGCCGTTGCTGCGCGAAACGCTGGCGCAGGAGTCCGCCACCGACGAGGCGCTCAGCGCTTTGGGCGAAAGTGGCGCGAACCAGCGGGCGTTGCAGGCGGCCGCCTGAACCGCCGCGCACGCGATCGTCCGCAATTGCGGTCCCGGTCGGCACCGGGGCCGCGTGCGATCACCAGGGTTCCATGAACAACCGGGCGTATCGGCCGCAACCCGCTGCCGACGGGCTCAAGCTTTGGCACGACGCCATCGAGCATGGCGCAGCAGGCGGAGGATTTAGGGTTGGAACGAATATTCAACCGTGTCGCGGAGGCGGTCGCCCATGCCGCGGGTCGCCCCTGGGCTTTCGCCTCATGTCTGGCCTGCGTGGTCGCCTGGGCCTTGTCCGGACCGGTGTTCGACTTTTCGGAGACCTGGCAACTCGTCATCAACACCGGGACCACCATCGTCACCTTTCTGATGGTGTTCCTGATCCAGAACACCCAGAACCGCGATGGTGCGGCCATTCAGGCGAAGCTCGACGAACTCATACGGTCCGGACAGGGAAAGAACGACTTCATTGGCATCGAGCACCTCACGGAAGCCGAGGTGCAGGAATTCAGAAATCGGTGCGCCGAGGCCAAGCAGGCTCAACTGCGTTCTGAGGGCGCCTACTGATTTCGGGACGGTGCCAAGCAGCTTGGGAGGTAGGCGTGGGCGTCACATACAAATCAGTCCAGGAACGGCTGCGCGAGGCCGGGATTGTCATGAGCAAGAAGGGCGAAGTGCACAGAATCAACTACTTCGGCGGGCTCGAAGAGACGGCACTTTATACGACCAGCCTGGAAGAAGCCCTGACCATGGGGCTCGGCATGGCAAGGCCGGAGCGTCTGTGACGTCGGCCGACAATTTTATTTAAGCAATTGCTAACGGAACACAACCGGCCGTGCGATATTGAACCAAATTCGAGTATCGCGCGGGGAGTCCCGATGCCTAAGCCCGCCGGCAGGGACCGGTTGTCATTCATCGAGCCGCTGATGCCGACGCTCGTCGACAAGCCACCGGAAGGCGACGGCTGGATTCATGAAGTGAAATTCGACGGCTACCGCTCCCAAATTGTTCGGGACGTGGACGGCGTGCGCATTTTCAGCCGCCGCGGTCTCGACTGGACAGCAAAATATCGCGACCTTGCCAAGGCCGCGAGCGAGCTCGACGCTGAGGACGCGATCATCGACGGCGAAGTGATCGTCACGAATGAGGCAGGGCTGTCCGACTTCAAGGCGCTGCGCAAGGCCATCACCAGTCGGCAACAGGACCTCTATTTCGTCGCCTTCGATCTTCTCCACCGCAATGGCCGCGACCTCCGCGACATGCCGCTGGAGGACCGGCGCGAGATCCTTGCCGAGATGATCCCGCCTGGCGGGCGCATCCAGTTCAGTCAATCGTTGCCGGGCGATGCCAAGTCCATCTTCCATCTCATCGATCAAGCCGGCCTTGAGGGCATGGTTTCGAAGCGCAAGGAGAGCAAATATCGATCCGGCAATTCTACGGCCTGGCTCAAGGCCAAGTGTTACGCGATCGACGAATACGATCTGCTTGGCGTCGAGCGCGAGGCGGGCAAGCCTGCCTTCGCCCTCCTGGCGGAGCGCGGCACCGGGCGCTATGTCGGCAGCGCCTTTATCACCCTGAATAGGGAAATGCGGGAACGCTTGTGGCAGCGCGCCCTGGAGCACGCAGGCACGGCGCCGAACGGCATGAAGCGGCCGGCGACGCAGTGGGTAAGGCCAGGGCTGATTGGCCGTGTGAAGCATCTGCGGGGCGAGGACGATCTGCGCCACGCGTCTTTGCAGGACTTCCGCGAGGTAGGGACACCCTAGAGGCGGTCATAGGGGAACAGGCTCTGAAGTATGGTGAGGCGACGTTGACCGCCGCCTCACCAGCTTAGACGTGCGAAGGCCGCACCTTCCAATAAGGCGGCGGCATATTTCCGTCCTCGATAAGGATGTCCTTCTTCCGGGCAAAGGCGGCAAAGATTCCCCTGGCCGTCTCCGCGTCGATGTCTCCGACCAGTGCCGCCTTGCACGCGCGGATGGCAGCTTTCTGCTCGGGACTGTTGCCGCACCAATCGGTGGCAAACTGGTATGCGTCAACCACGGTGTTGAGCTGACGGGGAAACCCCATTCCAACCCAAACTCGGATCGGCTTTTCGAATGGCTTTGAGAGCATCGCGACCTCCATCGCGAGACTTCAAGCGGCTAGCCCACCGCGGCCGCCGACGCTGGCCATCCATGGCGGCGGTGCGCTCAGTTCTTCAAGAACCTTGGCTGATTTTGCGAAACCGCAGAAGGCCTCCCTTGCGGCGTTTCGCGGGTAATCGCTGTCGAATGCCTTTTGGCAGGCTCGCAGCGCAGTGTCGTAAATCGGGCCGCGCCTATTTTTCGGCCATTCGTAGAGAAATTCCAGGGCGTCCTCGATGCATGCGATTTCCTGGATCAGGCTGTTTCCGCTCTTGACGAAAACAGGGCTGTCGAACATCCGGTCGTTCATAAGATCCTCCAAATCGAACGAACAATTGAGTGTCAGGAGGGCCGAGACCTACGGCAGTATCCCTAGCCCAGCGGCGATATGGGTTTGAGGACTTTTGTCGTCAAGAGTGCTCTGCAACCTCTATGAGCTTGCTGCATGGACCTCGCCCCAATAGGACCTCGCGAACCATGCTGATCGCCAACGGCGTGGCGACTTGGTTAGCAAGCGGATGCTAATATGGATAGCTTACCGTTGGCCCGCCGGGGTGGGAGCGTCGTTTGCGAACCGACCTGCATCGCAGGTATCTCCGGTCTGCTTTGGACAAGGGTCATATTCGTCTCGCTGTCAGACACCGCTTGCTGGCAAAGCCAGGCGCCCACCATGTTCGAAAGGTAAGCATGGCAGGCACCCGGGAAGACCGACGACGGAGTGGGTCGGATTTGTCGGCGGCCCCCGCAATCAATGGAGTAGCGGTTTGCTGGTTGCCGCATCCAGTCCTTTGCCTTTGTCGCTGCGACTTCAGTCGCAGCGGGCTTGCGACTGCAGTCCCCCATCGGAACGAATGACATCAGGCCCCGTTTTGCGGAGCATTGAAGTCGGAGGGATTTGCATCATGAACCGGCGAGCAG
>NZ_RZOS01000416.1:0-5007 GCF_004022605.1 Mesorhizobium sp. M4B.F.Ca.ET.089.01.1.1 | reverse complement strand
GCGAGATCATGGCTGCCCGCGAGGCCGGCTTGCGCTTCCTGAAAGTCTTCCCGGCCGAGCAATCTGGGGGCATTGCCTCGCTGAAGGCCTTCGCCTCGCCGCTCGCCGACGTGAAGTTCTGCCCGACCGGCGGCATCAGCGCCAAGAACGCCGCCGACTATCTCGCCCTGCCCAACGTCGTCTGCGTCGGCGGGTCCTGGGTGGCGCCGGACGACATGGTCAAGGCCGGCAAGTGGGACGAGATCGAGGCCCTGGCCCGCGCGGCGAGCCAGCTCAAGAAGTAGCGTCCGGGACACGAAAAACCGGCCGGCTACCGACCGGGCCAGTTGCCTGGAATGCAATCAGCGCGTGATCCGCAGGCCCGAACCGTTGCTGACAGGCCGGCAATCGCTGGTTCCCGCTCATGGATTCGAACCACGATTCACGCCTTCAAAGGGCGCTGTCCTACCGTTAGACGAAGCGGGAAAGCAGGCGTCACGTCGTTAGCATCCCGGCCCCGCCGAAGCCAGCGCCGACCCGAACGGCGACGCGGATGGCATGCCTCAAAAGCAAAAGCCGCGCGGGTCGCCCGGCGCGGCTTTGCGCTTGTCTGGCCTGTCGCCTACTTGGTCTGGAAACGGGCGACCGAGAGGAACTTCACGGCATTGCCGGTAAACCGGTTGGCATCCGCCATCTGGTTGTCGGCCTGGAAGCCCGCCGTATAGACCTCGCTCGGCGGCGTATGCACGATGTTGTAGGCATAGCGCGGCGCCGTCGTCGCGCTGGAGACCGTGGCGACGTATTCGCCGCTGTTCAGTGCCCAGCGCGCGGCCTGCGGCGCGGCGGCAACCACCATTGCCTTCGGCCCAGGCTTCAGGTCGCGGGCGCTGGCCCTGGCTTCCTTGCGCGTCGTCTTCACGCCGGCACCGATTGCCAGCGCCGGATCGGAACCGGCCGGGCGGCTGGCGATGGCGTCGCGCGGCGAGGCCGCATCGACGCCGGACGGATCGTTGAATGCCGAGCGCGGCTCGAGCGAGGCGACCTGATAGTCGCCACTCGCGACGCTGGCCTCGCTCGTGGCGTTGGCCTCGTCGAGAACGGCCTTGACTTCATCCGGCTTGACCTCATCCGGCTTGACTTCGTCCGCCTTGGCCTCATCCGGACGCGCGCTGGGCAGGACCGAGAACGCATCGGTCGCGGTCTTGTTGTGCTGGGCGGTGTCGGCCAGCGCCAGCAGCACGCTCTTGTCCTGCGCTGCGAGATCGGCCGGCAACGAACGGTCAGGACGCCATGTCGGCAGCGGGACGTTGTTGACCGCGACCTGCGCCGGATCTGCGGCGGCAGTCGCGGCATCCGCAGCAGTCGGATTGGTCATGCCGAAAGGCACGCTGACCGGCGCATGCGCCGTCGCAACCCCCTGCTCGGTCGTCGTCGATGCGTCGGCCACGCCGAACGGCACGTTCTCAGGCGTCTGCTGGCCGACATCGGTCTTCGGACGCGGCGCGAAGTCCGGCAGCGGGACCTCCTTTGGCGGCAGCGCCGCGATGATCGTCTCCGGCGTGTCCTGCTCGGGTTCCGAATCCGCCGAATTGTCGTCGGCGATCTGTGGAATGTTGGCGCGCTGCGCGTCCTTGGGTGACACGATCGCGATGCCAGGCAGGTTGCTGCTCTTGGCCGCCACCGCCGGTTTCACGCTCTTCGGCTTGGGCGCAGGCGCGGCAGTCGCGACATCGGCGCTGTCGTCCGCCTCGTCGTCGCCGCCGCCAAACCAGGCAGCAAGCAGCCCGCCGGACCGCTTGGTCGAACCGCCGGCGCTGGCCAGTTCGATGTTGGGGGTGCCGGCGCCCTTACGGGCTTTGTAGGCGGCCAAAGCCTGTTCGTAGCCTGGCAGCGGCCTGCCGTCGCTCGGCACGTGCAGCGTCTTGCCGTTCGGGAAGACCCCGACCAGTTCCTGGCGGCTGATACCGGGCCAGTGGCGCACATTGCCGACATCCATGTGCACGAACGGAGAGCCCGACGACGGATAGTAGCCGACGCCGCCGCCCTGCATCTTGAGACCGATGTTGCGCAGCTTCTTCAGCGGCACGCCCGGGATATAGAAGTCCATCGCCTTGCCGAGCATGTGCTGGCTCTTCTCGGCGACACCCCGGCTGCGGCTGCGCAGCATCGAGTTCGTCGCCGGCGAGCGATAGCCGCAGACGACCTGGATGTAGTCGGTGGCGCCGCTCTGCCGATAGGCTTCCCAGACCAGGTCGAGCAGCCGCGGATCCATCTTGGTCGGTTCGTTGCGGCGCCAGTCGCGCAGAATGATGTTGATCTTGCGCAGGCCCTCGGGATCGTAGCGCCCATTGCGCTTGTAGACGATCTCGGCCTTTTCGTGCGTGTGCAGGTGATAGAGCTTCAGCGAACGAACTTCGGCGCTGGCGCCGGTCGCGGCCGCGGCGAGGAAACCAAGCGCAACAATCACAGCAGCCAGCCATCTCGGCCAGACGCTCATGTGATAATGCCGCCCGTCTGTGTGTCGTTCGACTTGGTTCAAATCAAATGGCCTTGCAGGCTGCCGTTTGTCCCCGGATTTGCCCAAACGGATGTGTTGTTCTCACATCCGAATATCGATCCTAATGGTTAATCATCGCTTATTGAAGCCGAAATGCGGTAACACCGTGGCGATATCCCGTCAAAAATGTTGCACTGCGTTTCTTGGTAAATTGCTGGTTTAGATCATTTTTCCGCCTTTGGCCGAAACACGATCTGTTACCGCGGGCCTCAATTGCGTGATCGCAGCCATAATCGAGTCGCTGCGGCGCCGCCGGCGCCGCGATCGATGCCGAGCGGGCCCGCACCAGGGGACGGAACTGGTCCGGAGCTTGCGAACAGGGCTCGGCGGGTCAGGATGCAAGGCGCTCGATGCGGCCGCTTTCCGGGTCGATGCCGTATTCCTTGAGCTTCCTATAGAGGGTCGAACGGCCGATGCCGAGACGGCGCGCGACCTCGCTCATCTGGCCATTGTAATGGTCGATGGCGAGCTTGATCATTTCCAGTTCGACTTCGGCCAGAGCGCGTACATTGCCGCGCTCGTCCAGTGCCCGCAGCGTCCCGAAGCGCGGCTGCAGCCTTGCCGGCGGATCGGGCTCGGCCACGACCACCCCCGGCTCGCCGGCCACGTCGTCACCGTTCAGCTCAGGCGCTGGCGCGGCAATCTCGGCATCGAGCTTGACCGTGCCTTCCAGCTGCGCGCGGATCTGCGGAAACTCCTCTTCCGTCAGCAGCTCGCTTTCGGCCAGCACGGAGGCCCTGAAGACGGCGTTCTCCAGCTGCCTGATGTTGCCCGGCCAGTCATAGGCCTGCAGCATGGCGAGCGCCCTGGCCGAGATGCCTTGCGGACGGTGACGCGGATCGGCAGGCGCCACCTTCTCCATGAAATGCCTGACCAGATAGGGAATGTCGTCGCGGCGGTCGCGCAGCGGCGGCACGAAGATCGGATAGACGTTGAGCCGGTAGAACAGATCCTCGCGGAAACGGCCGTCCTTGACCTGCTGCAGGAGATTGCGGTGCGTCGCCGAAATCAGCCTGATGTCGACCTTGACCGTCGAACGGCCGCCGACCGGATCGACCTCGCCCTCTTGCACCGCGCGCAACAGCTTGACCTGGACGTCGAGCGGCAGGTCGCCGATCTCGTCGAGGAACAGCGTGCCCGAATGCGCCTCGACGAATTTGCCGGTGTGCTTGTCGGTGGCGCCGGTGAACGAGCCCTTTTCGTGGCCGAACAGGATCGATTCGACGAGATTGTCGGGGATGGCGCCGCAATTGACGGTGACGAACGGTTTCGAGCGGCGGTCGCCGCTGCCCTGGATGGCGCGCGCCACCAGCTCCTTGCCGACGCCCGATTCGCCCTCGATCAGGATCGGGATGTTGGACGCCGCCGCCTTCTGGCCGAGCCGGATCACCCGGTCCATCGCCGGGCTGTGCGTGATCAGGTCCTTGAAGGTCAGGTGGCCGCCGCGCCGCCTGGACGTGCGCTTCATCTCGTCTTCGACCGCCTCGACCTTCAGCGCGTTGGAGATCGCGGTCTGCAACCTGTCGGGGGAGGCCGGCTTGACGACGAAATCGAAGGCGCCGTGGCGCATCGCCGATACGACGGTCTCGATGCCGCCCTGCGCGGTCTGCACGATGACCGGAACGTGGATGCCGCGCTCGCGCATCGCCTTCAGGACGCCGATGCCGTCGAGGCCGGGCATGACGAGGTCGAGAATGACCACCGACACGTCGCGCGCGCCGGGTCCGTCGAGAGCCCCGAGGCCGGCCTCGCCGCCGTCGGTGACGATCGCGCCGTGGCCGAATTTCGTCACTGCCGCCTCGAGCAGCCTGCGCTGCACGGGATCGTCATCGACTATGAGTATGGAACCTGTCATGACTGTGTTGATGCCTGGCCCGAGAAATCCCCATGGATCATCTTGGCACAGGGTTCTAAATAAGGTTTCAAAAAACCCGGTGAACGAATTCCTTAGGATTTGACCGGCTTCTCTCTTTCCCCAGCTTCTGGAAGGTATTTGATGCGCATGGTTTCTGATGGGCAGCTCGCGGCGGTAGCGTCCGGTCACGGCGCGGCGGAGCTCGGCGACCTGCCGGAATGGAACCTCGCCGACCTCTATTCCGGCATGCAAGCGGCCGAGCTGAAGCGCGACATCGCCAAGGCGGCGCAGGATGCCATCAGCTTCGAGACGCGCTGGAAAGGCACGCTTGCCGCCGAGGCCGAGCGCGGCGCCGCCGGCCGCCTGGGCGAAGCGTTGCGCGCCTATGAGGCGCTGGAGGAGCTGATCGGCCGCATCGTCTCCTATGCCGGGCTGGTCTATGCCGGCAACACCGCCGACCCGCAGCGCGCCAAGCTCTATGGCGATATCCAGGAGAAGATGACCGACGCCAGCGCGCATCTTCTGTTTTTTGCACTCGAACTCAATCTGATCGACGACGCGGTGATCGAGGGCGCGCTGCGGGTCGGCGGTGTTGCCGGCATAGACCAGCCCGGCA
>NZ_RZOS01000415.1:0-5016 GCF_004022605.1 Mesorhizobium sp. M4B.F.Ca.ET.089.01.1.1 | reverse complement strand
GTTTCATCTTGGCGCGCGCCTTGAAGCCGAACATGCCGTCGCCGAACAGCGCCGCCAGGACCGAGGCCTCATGACCGTTTTCGCGCAGCTGCTCGACCAGATGGTGCGTGCTCGACTGAACACCGCCGCTGAATTGTGGCGTGTAGCCGTTGCCGCCTGCAAACAGAACTTTCATGGACCCTGGCTCCTTGTTGTGCCGCCCTGCCCTCACGCCGCCATCCTGCCGATGCTGAAATATTCGATGCCGTAGCGGGCGATGACCTTGGGATCGTAGAGGTTGCGGCCGTCGAAGATCACCGGCGTGGTCAGCGCATCCTTCAGCGCATCGAAGGAGGGCGCGCGGAAGCTCTTCCATTCGGTGCAGATCAACAGCGCGTCGGCGCCGCGCAGCGCCGCTTCCTTGGTGCCGCAGAGCAAAAGGTCGTCGCGCAGGCCGTAGATGGCCTGGCATTCCTGCATTGCCTCGGGATCGTAGGCCTGCACGTTGGCGCCGGCCTGCCACAGCGCCTCCATCAGCGTGCGCGCAGGCGCCTCGCGCATGTCGTCGGTGTTGGGCTTGAAGGCCAGGCCCCAGAGCGCGAAGGTCTTGCCCTTGAGGTTGCCCTTGAAATAGCGGTGCACCTTGTCGAACAGCACCGACTTCTGCTCGTTGTTGCGCTCCTCGACGGCGCGCAGCAGCTTGGCGTCGAACTTGACGCCTTCGGCGGTCTTGATCAGCGCGCGCACGTCCTTTGGAAAGCACGAGCCGCCATAGCCGAGGCCGGGATAGATGAAGTGGTAGCCGATGCGCGGATCGGAGCCGATGCCTTTGCGCACCTCCTCGATGTCGGCGCCCAGTTGCTCGGCCAGGTTGGCCATCTCGTTCATGAAGCTGATCTTGGTCGCCAGCATGCAATTGGCGGCGTATTTGGTGAACTCGGCGCTGCGCACGTCCATCACGATCATCTTCTCGTGGTTGCGGTTGAACGGCGCATAGAGTTCGCCCATCACCGCCTCTGTATCCTCGCTGGACGTGCCGACGATGATGCGATCGGGCTTCATGCAGTCGGCGACGGCCGAGCCTTCCTTGAGGAATTCCGGATTGGAGGCGACGTCGAAAGCGAGATCCTCGCGTCCTCTCGCCTTAAGCGTTTCGGCGATCCGGGCCTTGATCTTCTCGCAGGTGCCGACCGGCACCGTCGACTTGCCGACGACGATCTTGGGCGCCTCCATCTCGCGGCCGATGGCCTCGGCGACGGCGAGCACATATTTGAGATCGGCCGAACCGTCCTCGCCGGGCGGGGTGCCGACGGCGATCATCTGGATCTGGCCGTGCTTGACCGCGGCGACGGCGTCGGTGGTGAAGCGGATGCGGCCGGCCGCGTGGTTCTCCTTGACGAGCGCTTCGAGCCCGGGCTCGAAGATCGGGATCAGGCCCTGGTTGAGCCGCTCGACCTTTTTCTCGTCGATGTCGACGCATACCACCTGGTGCCCGACCTCCGCCAGCACCGCGGCCTGCACGAGGCCGACGTAGCCAATTCCAAAGACGGTCAAATTCATTCGGTTTTGTTCCTGTTCAGGGCCGTCTTCGGTCCGGCCGGTTCAATGTTGCCTGGCCGTGATCCCCACGGCTGTTCCTGTTTGAGCGAACCTAAGGCCTGCGCGGCAAAATCGGTTCCTGGCTTTGCCGCGTCGACCTTGGGTTCGGATGATAACCCTAGTTGCTGTTGGCGCCGCTATTTATGCCGCACGCCAGCGATTCCTTGAACTGGCATGGTTCGCCCAATGCCGTGAACGCGACGCGCTCGACCTGCATTGTGACCTTGCGGCCAGGGTCCGAAAAGGGGCCCATCCAGTTGGTCAGCTTTTCGCTGCCCCAGAGGCTGAAGAATATCTTCTGCGAATGGGTCGGCAATTCCGCGGGGTTGGTCACTTCCTGGACCAGCTTGCCGTTGACGTAGAAGCGCAAGCGCTCCTTTTCCCAGACAAAGCCGTAGTCGTTGAAGCCCTTGTCGGTGCCACCCTCGACATCGGCGAGCTTCTCGTTCTTCGGCTTGCCGGAAATGTAGGTGTTGACCTGGACCTTCGAGGTGTCCTTGGTCAGGACCTCGAAGTCGATCTCGTCCCAGGGCTGCTTGTCGGCGGGACCGATGTAGGAAAAGAAGGCGGCGTTGAGGCCGGATCCGGTGTCGGTTTTCATGCGCGCTTCGTACGTGCCGTAGCCGTAGCGCTTCTTGGTCTGGACCTCGCCGCAGGCGAATTCGCGGTCCTTCACCTGGCGCTTCTCGAAACCGAGCGTCAGCACGCCGTCGGAAAGCTCGACCAGGCTCTTCGACCAGGTGCAATTCTGGTGGGGGCCGTTCGACCAGCCGTCGGAAACATACCAGCGCGAATGATCGAAACTGGTGAAATCATCGACGAATGACGGCGCGCTCTGCACGTCCTGCGCATGCGACGGATGCGGGGCTGCGACCAGGCTTGCGGCAACGGCCAGAAGAAGCGCGCCTGCCGAGCAGAACCGCCGCAGGGCCGCTTGCCGTTGTGACGGCATGGCATCGGCCGCGACGATGGGGGTAGTCTTCGGATATGCGTTCATACCAACTCACCTTTGTGCTGTCCGCCCCAACCCAAAAGTCACCAAATGGCCCGCCCGCGCGAGCCGCTTGAACCTCCGCCCCTAGAACTCCTTAACTGTGCCTCGTACCAAACCTGTGCCTGCGGACCCGTGTTCGCGCCGTCAGCGTCCGCCTGCCGACCTGACGAACCCGGTCCGCGAATCGGGACCTTGCGCACTCTCGTCGACAATCGCGTCGATCGAATGACGCAGTTCCTTCATCACGCCGTTCTGGCGGGCAAGCTCGGCAATGCGCCGCTCGCAATTCAGGATCGACTTCGTCAATTCGCTGACTTCCGACGACTTGCCTGTCGACGCCGAACCGTTCTCCATCGCCTCGACCAGGAAAGCGGCATTCGTCGCCTTCGTCCGGTAGCGATTCTCAAGCCCGGTCTTCTCCGCCTCGATCTCGCCGGCGATCTGATCGAGCAGCCTTGCCAGACGATCGAAACGCTGGAGATCGGTCTGCCGGTCCCGGGCCGGATCCCTGGATCTGAAGCCGAATATCGAAGCCATCCGGTTGGCCTTCCAAAATTGCTGCACCGCAACATACACTGCCATTCCGAGGACGAGTAAGCAACCTCGGAGTTTGGCAATGGCGATTTTTTCGCGTTTTGGCCCACCGCGGCGCCGCGGTCCGGCTTACTTTTCAACAGCTTGCGCGTTGGCGGCCATGAGGAAGCGCATCGGCGGCACCGGCCGCTTGGGGGCAAGGCCGGTCTGGCGAAACAGCGCCTCGAACTTGTCGGCGGCAACGCCCAGGACGATAGGCAAGAGGTTCGACTGGCTGGCCAGCGCGTAGGCGGCGGCCGATGCCAGACCGCGCTCGGCCTTCACGTCGAGGAAATTGCGCAGCCGGTATTTGTCGCGCACGTGACGCTCGTGCTTTCTCAGCGCCGCCTTGGACGTTTCCGGCAGGCTGTCGATCGCAAGCAGCGCCAGGTCCGCATCGGCCAGGCGCTTCAGATCCTGCGTCTTGTGGCGACCGCTGAGCGAATCGGCGCGCACGATGGCGCCGTAGCCGCAGGACCTGATGACCTTGAAGCGCGCGCCGCAGGCGACCGCCCGGGCATAGAGCTCATAGTCCTCGCCGAGGCGCAGCTTCTCGTCGTAACGCAGCCCGTGGCGATCGAGGAAGGCCCGGCTGATGACGGGCTTCAGGAAGCCAAGTTCGCCGCGCTGCACGCGGCGCCTGGAGATGTTGCCTTCGACGAAGCGCTCGAAGTCGAGGAACTCCGGATCGGCCGAAAAGGGCGGGGCGACGACCTTGGAGACGTCGGTGGCCGTATCGTCCCTGATCAGCATGATGTTGTCGGCGGCGAAATCCCAGTCGGCGCTGGCGAACAGCCTGCGAAAGCGGCCCTCGAGGAAGAAATCGTCGGCGTCGAGAATGCTGATGAACGGCGCGCTGGAGCCGGCAATCGCGGCGTTGCGGGCAAAGGACGGACCACGGTTGACGTCGAGACGCATGACCTTGAGCCTGTCGCTGCCGTCATCGGCGGCGCGCGCGACCTCGGCGGTGTCGTCGGTGGACGCGTCGTCGACGACGACGACTTCGGCCACCTCCGGTTCGCGCAGCGCCGAAGCGATGGCGGCCGGGATGGTCCGGGCGGCGTTGCGGGCGGCGATGATCACGCAAACCCGGGACATTGTGCTGGACATCAATTCACCTCTCGATTGAACGAGTTCTTCCAAATTTGCTGCCCCTTGATGCCCAAGACGTTCGTCACCGGCTGCCCGCCTCGCCGACTGCCGGCCGTTCGAAAATGCGCCGGCTGAGATCGGCCGAGGCTGCCCAGCCGGCCTCGGCCAGATAGCGCACCGGCGCGCGGCCGCACAATTCCCAAAGCACCGTGCGGCGCTGCGGCCAGCGCAACGACGACAGCCAGGGCGCGATCACCATGTGGAGCAGGTCGGCATTGTCGATGCGCGACAAGATCCGCGTGGCGCGCTCCGACAGCAGCGTGCCCGCTCCACCAAGCAGCACGTCGGCGGCGCGAAGGCCAAGCAGCAGCGTGTCCGCCAGCCCCTGCTCGATTGCGTAGTCGAGCACGTCCCGCTGCTCGGCCTCGCTCAGGCGACCGGCGCTCGCCCTGACGTCGCAGACATAGCCGGCGCAGGGTTCGCGGTTGAAGAACGCCTTGGCGACGCTGATGCAGGACAACAGCAATGTGTCGGAAGCCGAGATGAAGGGCACATGACCGCCGGCGATCCCGACCTCGCGCTTGCGCCGCAGGAAACCATCGGTGTCGCGGGGGCTTGGCGAGCCGGGCTGCTGCAGCCGGTAATGGAGGTCGACGGTGGACGCCTTAGCGTCACCGCCGCGGATCATGTGCTGCTCGCCGAGAAAGCGCAGCCACCACAGCGAGCGCGACTGGCCGGCGACCTCGTAGCCGATCGCGCGCAGCGCCTCGCGCGCCTTG
>NZ_RZOS01000414.1:0-5023 GCF_004022605.1 Mesorhizobium sp. M4B.F.Ca.ET.089.01.1.1 | reverse complement strand
GTTCTGGGTGATGGCGCCGAACTCGACCAGCTTGTGCAGGCCGAGCTTGTTCTTGGAGAATTTGCGGATCGACACCAGCGGCCCGTCGACGCCGACCGGCCGGATGGCTGCGTTGAAGCGCGAGCCGTCGAGCATGCGCGCGTCCACCATCGGCGCCGATTCATCGACGCGGCGGCCGACAGCGGCGACGATTTTGTTTATGATTCGAAGCAGATGCGCCTCGTCCTTGAACGGGATGTGCACCTGCTGCAGCTTGCCGCGCCTTTCGACGAAGCAGTTCTGGTGGCCGTTGATCAGGATGTCGTTGATCTCCGGGTCCTTGAGCAGCGGCTCCAGCGGGCCGAGGCCGACCATCTCGTCGACGATGTCGTCGACCAGCGCGTCGAGTTCGGCGGTGTTGATCGCCATCCGCTCCTGGCGGGTCTTTTCCGAGACGAATTCATGCACCTGCCGGCGCATCTCGTCCTTCGGCAGGCGCTCCAGCGCGACGAGGTTGATCTCCTCCAGCAGCATGCGGTGGATGCGCACACGCGCGTCGAGCACCTTGTTGGTGTTCTTGCCGGGCGCTGCTTCGGCCTTGGGCGCCACGGGCTTGCGGGTCGTCGGGATGACGACGGCATGGTGCGCGACCGGAGCGGCCTCGGCCGGGCGCTGGGGACGCAGGTCGCGGTTCTGCAGGGTTGAAAAGCGGCTGGTCATCCGGCCTTCCTCTTCAAGAGACCCTTGCCGATGCCGAACAGCGACTTCGACTTGACCGTCGTCGTCACCGCTTCCTCGGGCAAGATGATCTTCTTGAGATCGTTGACGACATTGGCGTTCGGATCGATGTCGTGCAGCGGCACGCCACGGTCCACGGCTTCGCGCACCAGCCGGTAGTTGTTCGCGATGCCGCCGACGAAATGCTCGCCGAGGATGTCCTGGACGTCGGCCTGCTTGATGCCGTTGTCGAACATCTTCTGCTCGAAGCGGTTGACGATGACGTTCGGCTTCACTTCCCTGCCGGCGGTCTCGTAGATCGCCTGGATCAGGCGCTGCGTGTGGCGCAGGCACGGCACCGTCATCTCGGCCACGATGTAGAGCTTGTTGGAACCGAGCAGCACCGTCTCGGTCCACGGGAACCAGGTGCGCGGCATGTCGATGACGACATTGTCGAAATAGGCCGAGACGAGATCGAGCATGCGCACCACGACGTCGGTCTTGAAGGAGCGCATTTCCGATGGGCGCGTCGGTGCGGCCAGTACGCACAGCCCGCTCGCATGCTTGGACAGCATCACATCCAGCAGCTGCCGGTCGAGCCGCTCAGGCTGGTTCTCGATTTCGGTGATGTCGAAGCGCGGCTCGAGGTCGAGATATTCGGCGCAGGCGCCCTGCTGGAAATTGAGGTCGACGACGCAGGTCGAGGCGCCGCGCGTCACCGAATGATGCAGCTGGAAGGCGGTCTGCAGCGCCAGCGTCGTGGTGCCGACGCCGCCGGCGGCGGGCATGAAGGTGTAGATCTGCGACTCGGTGTTTTCCTCGCGCCCCGGCCCTTGCAGCGCCCGCACCACGGAACGCACCAGGTCGGCGGTGGTGATCGGCTTGACCAGGAAGTCGGCGACCTGGAGCTGGACCAGGATGCGCACCGCCGCGGCGTTGAATTCCTGCGTGACCACGACGACCGGCACGCGGCCCTCCAGCCGGCGCATGACGCGCTGCAGCGACTCGATCTCCTCCAGCTTGGCCGCGTCCATGTCCACGATCAGCGCGCCGAAATCCGCCTCCTGGACCTCGCCGCGCAGCTCGGTGACGTTCTTCTCGACCGTCAGAAGCTCGATGACGTCCGAGGCGGCGAACGCCGTGCGGGTGTCCTGCAGGAACGTCCTGTCGGTGGATACGAGCAGGATCTTCTTGCTCTTGATGCCGCTTGCCATGTCGTCAACCCGTCAGGTCAAAGAAATCAGTTGGTTGTCGTGCTCGTCTGCGCCGTCTTCTCGCCTGCCGCCTGGTCGGCGCCGCCGCTGGCGGTCGCGCTGCTGCGCTCTGCCGGCACCAGCAGCCTGGTGTTCTGGACGCCGTATTTCCACGGATCGACCATCTGCATGACCGTATTGGCCGCCTGCGCGTTGCCGGCGGCGGGCGACACGCCCTCGGTGCGCACATAGTCGTCGCTGGTGCAGCCGCAGAGGCCGGCGAGCAACAGGGCTAGCATCAGTCGCGGAGCCGGACGCATGGCTTCAATCCTTCGGCAGATCGAGGAAATGCCCGGCCGTCGGCGCGGCAGGCTGGGTGACGCGGCCATCGGCCATCGCCACGGCGCGGTTTGGATCGGAAACCTTCACTTCCTCGGTGTTGTTGAGGAAATAATCCGAATTGCTGGCCGGCTGCGTGCCGTCGGTCGGCTCGACCATCTTCTTCGACGGATCGACCGGCTTGACCAGATAGGGCGTGACGATGATCACAAGATCGGTCTCGCGCCGCTGATAGGCCTTGGACGAGAACAGCGAACCCAGCACCGGCAGCTTGCCGAGACCTGGAAGGCGCGACGTGGTGATGTCGTTCTGCGACTGCAGCAGGCCGGCGATCATGAAGCTCTGGCCGTTCTTCAGGTCGATCGAGGTCTTGGCCCGGCGCACGATGAAGCCCGGCACCGAGATCTCGCCGATATTGTAGGAGGCCGACGCATCGATCGACGACACTTCCGGCGCGATGTCGAGGCTGACCAGCCCGTCCTTCAGCACGGTCGGGGTGAAATCGAGGCTGACGCCGTATTTCTTGTAGCTGCCGCTGATCTTGCCATTTTCTCCCGAGACCGGGATCGGAAATTCGCCGCCGGCGAGGAAGCTTGCCGTCTGGCCCGAGCGGGCGATCAGGTTCGGCTCGGCCAGCCGCCGGGCGAGGCCGCGCTCCTCCAGCGCCTTGATGGCGATGTCGATCGAGACGCCGTTGGATAGCAGCCGGCCGATGATCTCGCCGGTTCCCGCCGCCGGAATCGTTCCCGGATCGATCGTCACGTCGCGGCCGCCGAGGCCGTACGCGAAATTGGCGCTGTATTTGGCGCCGAGATCAATTCCGGCCTGGCGGTTGATCTCGACGAAGCGGACGTTGAGCTGGACCTGCTGCGAGGACGAGATGTTGACCGAGTTGATCACCTCCTCGTTGCCGGAAAAACGGCTGGCGATCTTGTTCGCCTTCTCGGCGGCGACCGCATCGTCCGCCTCGCCCGACAGCACCACGCGGCCGTTGGCCGAGCCGACGTTGATCTTGGCGTCCGGCACGCTGGCGCGGATGGTGTTCGCCAGCTGCTCGGTGTCGAGCGTCACCTCGATGTCGATCGTGCCGACCAGCTGCTTGCTCTCGTTGAACAGCGCGATGCCGGTGGTGCCGAGGTTGTTGCCGAGCACATAGAAGGACTTGTCGGTCAACGGGTTGACGTTGGCGATCTCCGGATCGCCGATGACGATCTGGTAGAAGGCCGCGCTCGTCATGATCGTCCGCGGCTTGCCCTTGGCAACCTTGATCGAGGCGTTCTTGGTCGCCGAGACATAGACGACGTCATTGCCGGCTCGCGCCGGCCCGCCGAACGCAAGCACTCCAGCCCCGGCCAGCGCAACCGCCACGACGAGCGCGCCTGCGAGGCGCAGCCCCTGCGTCAAGCTATGTGTGTTCAGCCCAAACATTATCCCTGTCCCCGCCGGTCCCCACCGGCTATTGCTGCTGCTGGTCCGGCGAAGGCACCTTGTACTCTTCCGCCTGCGTGCCGCGCGTCACGATGATCGTCTTGAACTTCGGCTTCTCAGGCTCCGTGGCCACCGCGTTGAACAGCGAGCCGGCCGCCGCCCCCGCGGTTGCCGCCACCGAACCGCCGAAGGACGAGATCGTGGTGAGACCGTCCGTGCCGGCGCTGCTGTCGCTGGCCGAGCGGAGCGACAGCGACAGCGTGCCGACGGTGCGGGCCAGCGCCACCTGCTTCGCGCCGTCGGTCGTCACCTCGAGGGTCACGGAATTGGCAACCTGCGGCTCGGTCTGGCGTTCGTCAGCGCCCTGGCCGACCGACAGAACCTTGGCATCGGCGACCACGATCTCGGACGTGATCGTCGAGCCGGATGCGCCCTGCGCGTTCTTGGCCACTTCCTGGATATCGCCGGCGTCGCGGGTCAGCACGACATCGACGCGGTCGCCCGGCGTCACGAAGCCGCCGACGCCGGCGATCTCATCGGTGCGGATGGTCACCGCCCGCATCCCCGGCGACAGCATGTTGGAGAGCGTCGCGCGGCCGTTCGGCCCCGACAGTTTGGTGAGCAGCACCGGCTCGTTGACCTCGATCGGCGACAGCACCACGCGGCTGCCTTCCTTGAGCAACTCGTCGACGGAGGTGAACGCGCCTTGCGGCAGGGAATCCTGCGGCCACGGGATTTCGTTGAGCTGAGCCTTGTCGAGCTGCATGCCGTAGCGCAGCGGCGCGTTCGCCACCACGATGGTCTTGAACTCGACCTTGGGCGCCTGGGGCACCACGATCGAGGCCGTTTTCTCTTCGGAATCGGCTCTCGCCTGGCTCTTGACCCAGAAATCGGCGGCAAAGATCGAGATCGCGCCGAAAACGGCGGCGATGCCGATCATGGTTATGGCCTTGCCCCTCACGCGAAACCCCTGACGCCCGTGGTCTTTTGTTCGTTAGGGCTTACGCTAGGGGTTATTGTTAAAGAAACACGTATCCGAACCCGTTGGATTCGACCTATTTCAGCCGGCTTGGTTATCGAAAGGTTTTAGGATAAGAGGGCTCCAAACCCCGAACGGAACAGGAACCTCGTTCGCCCGTCAAAAGCGTGGCAGTATCGAGGAGTGATTCGCAGTACCGGACTCTAGGCGAGCATGGACGACAACAACGACCTTTTCGGCAACCTGGAAAAGCAACCGCAGCCGGTTCGCGCCAGCACGCGCCCTGCAGACCCCCTGGTGCAGGCGGCGGCCAGGCGCCCGGCCGCCTCGCGCGACGGCAGCGAGGGCTACAGCGCCGCCGACATCGAAGTGCTGGAGGGTCTGGAAC
>NZ_RZOS01000413.1:0-5041 GCF_004022605.1 Mesorhizobium sp. M4B.F.Ca.ET.089.01.1.1 | reverse complement strand
GTAGCCATGCTTTTCCAGGAAGGCGGCCAGCCGCTCGCGGTCGGGCTGCAGCGGGTCGCCATAGTCGCGGGCATGGATGCCGCCCGAGACATAGAGCACATCGAAGCCATTGTCGGCCGCGCCCTTGATATCGGTCATCATGCCGTCGCCGATGGCCAGCACCCGCGAACGCTCGACCGGGCGACCGATCAGGCTGGCAACCTCCTTCATCGCAACGTCGTAGATCGGCGCGTAGGGCTTGCCGGCAATGAGCGTTCGCCCGCCGAGCTGGGCGTAGTCGCGGGCAAGCGCCCCGGCGCACCAGATCATGCGCTCGCCGCGCTCGACCACGATGTCGGGATTGGCGCAGATGAAGGGCAGATCGCGAGCGCGCAGCCGCCGCAGCAGCTCGGCATAGTCGGACGGTTTTTCCACCTCGTCGTCGAACAGGCCGGTGCAGACCACGCCGGAGGCCTCGAACTCCTCGACCAGATCGACGCCGAGGCCGTCGTAAAGGGTGAAATCGCGGTCGGGACCGATATGGAAGATCTTCCTCGGCCCTTCGGCGATCAGGTCGCGGGTGACATCGCCGGAGGTGACGATGCGGTCATAGGCATCAGTGGGGACGCCGATCGCGTTCATCTGCGCCACCACATCGGCACTGCGGCGGGGCGAGTTGGTGATCAGCACGACGGGCACGTTTGCCGCGCGCGTCGCGGCCAGCGCGTGCGCTGCCTGCGGAAAATGCCATTCGCCATTGTGCACCACGCCCCAGACATCGCACAGGATGGCGTCATACGAGCCCGACAGGTCCGCGAGCGAGCCGATAATGTCGGGCGAATCCGCCATGCCGTTTTCCCAAGATGGTTGTTGCGAGAGCCGCAGCCGACGGTCCGCCGCAGCCGGTCCCGCATTAACCGAAGCGCCTCATCCTGTCACCAGCTTTCGACAGGCACCGGCCGCGGCGGCGCGACGGATGCTGAAGACCGGACCTGCGTCGCTGTGGAATTCCCGGGGGCATCCACGCAGCTGGCCCGATAGTTAACGAGCCTTGAAAACGCAGGTTGATGTTGGATGCATTCGCGCAACCTGAAATTTAATGATCTGTGGGCATGGTCGGAGATCAACTACGACTTTGGTCGTACATTAGCGGGGGCTAAAGGCGATGATCCGCAGATTCGAAGCGACGATGCGCAGGTTCGCGCGCGACAGGCGCGGCAACTACGCCTTGATCGGCGCCATCGCCATGGTGCCCCTGATGGGCGCGGTTGCGCTTGCGGTCGACTTTACGGACCTGGTGCGCCAAAAGCAGGAAACGCTGAACGCGCTGGATGCCGCGGGCGTCGCCACCGCGCAGCAGATCGTCGCCAATGTAAGCGACGCCGATGCCAAAGCCTATGCCAAGAACTTCTTCGAAGCCAATCTGTCGCATGTCAGCCCGGCTGACACGGCGCTGAGCGTCACCTTGCCCAGCAACAATGCCGGCGGCGGCACGCTGAAGCTTTGCGCGACCCTGCGCTACCATCCTTATTTCCTGCCAGCCGCGGCGATGCTGATCGGCAGGACTGCCGGCGACACGACTTTGACCGCGTGCTCGGAAGTTCGCCTCAAGAACACTCTCGAGGTTGCCCTGGTGCTCGACAATTCCGGCTCGATGAGCACGAATGGATCCGGTACCGGCCAGCAGCGCATAGAGCTGCTCAAGACCGCCGCGACCGAACTGGTCAACACGTTGGCCCTGCAGGCAGGGCAAATGAAGCAGGTCACCAAGCCGGTGCAGTTCGCCCTGGTACCCTTTTCGGCCTCGGTCAATGTCGGCTCTGCCAACAAGGACAAGACCTGGATGGATCTCGACGGCATCTCGCCGATACATCATGAGGATTTCGACTGGACCCAGATGTACAAGACCGTCTCCGGCGTCGATCCGAACAAATACATCGAGAAAGTCGGTGCCGCCTACTACCAGAGGGGCACCGGCTGGGGAGCGGACGCGGGCGAGGCAATGACCCGCTTCACCCTCTACCAGGATATGATGGCCACGACGCGAACCTGCACCAAGAAGAAGAACGGCTCGTGTCAGACTTATGTCGACACGACCGCCCAATACCAAGCCTGGAAAGGCTGCGTGGAAGCAAGGCCGTATCCTTACAATGCCGACGACACGACGCCGACAACGTCCACACCGGCCAGCCTGTTCGTGCCGATGTTCGCTCCGGACGAGGCCGGCAATTTCTGGACCGACTCCACCCACGCCAGCACGACGTCATGGGGTTACCCGAACAATTGGTGGGTGGACTCGGCCGACAGCCTGGCCGTCGCGAAACGCCAGTCGGACATGCGAAAGTATTTCGTCACAAAGCCCTACAATGCGGCGGCGGAGCCGGCTGACGGCGGCCCCAACTCCGGGTGCACGACTGCCGCCATCACACCGTTGCAGGACATAACCACGACCACAGGCAAGAGCACCATCACAAACGCCATCAGCGCAATGACGCCGACGGGCAACACCAACGTGCCGGAAGGGCTTGCCTGGGGCTGGCGGGTGCTGTCGAGCAATGAGCCTTTCACGGACGGTCGGGCCAACAGCGAAAAAGGCAACGACAAGGTCGTCATCGTGCTGACCGACGGCGCCAACACCTACAGCCCGATCGCCGACGCCACCTATGCCAAGAACATGTCGACTTACGCCGCGTACGGCTACACGGGCCTGACCTATCCAAGCTCCGGTACGGTGACCCGGCTGTTCATGAACACCAGCGCTTCCGTTGGCAAGACGACCTACACCGGAGCCAACTACACGACGGCGCTCGACGAGCAGATGCAGATGCTTTGCGCCAATGCAAAGAATTCGAACATCATCGTGATGACGGTTTCGCTTGACCTCGTGGACACCAAATCCGCGGAAAAGGCCGCAATGACCGCGCTGAAGACGTGTTCCTCGGACTCGAGATTCCGAAAAGACCCGGCCGACCCGACCGGCAAGACTGCGGCCAAATTGTATTGGAACGCGACCGGCGCCACGCTGTCGAAAAGCTTCAAGGAAATCGCCGACGAACTGTCGAACCTGCGCATCGTCGGCTGATCGACGGGCAATCGACGCGGCGAAACGCCCTGGCTTCGCGGGGCGTTTCCTTGAACGCGGCCGCCTTGCCCCGGCGCGATTGGTTAGCGTTCGGTGAAACACCGAGGCTGCAATCGAGCGGTTTCCCACACCCGTCCTTCAGCGTTTTGTGAAACTGTGGCCTGGGCAAAAAATCCGCAGGCGGGGCCGCTTACAACACATGCGTGGATTCTGGCGTGACTTCTGCCGCGACCGGCGCGGCAACTATGCTCTCTTGACCGCGGTCGCCATGGTGCCGCTGATGGGCGCCGTGGCGCTGAGCGTCGACTATTCCGGCGTGGTCAACGAGAAGCAGAGGGTGGTGAACGCGCTCGACGCCGCCAACTTCGCCACCGCCCGCCGCCTTGCCGAAGGCGCCACCGACGACCAGCTGAGGGCCTATGCGCTGGAGTTCTTCAGGGCCAACCTCGGCGACAGCATCGATCCGGCCAACACCACGCTCAGCGTCACGCTGCCCAGCAGCACGACCGGCGGCGGCCTGGTGAAGCTCTGCGCGGCGCTGGTGTACAAGCCCTATTTCCTGCCGGCAGCGGCGCTGCTGGTCGATAAGGAGTCTTCGGACGTCAACTATTCCGTCTGCTCGGAAGTGCGCCTTAAGAACACGCTCGAAGTCGCCATGGTGCTCGACAATTCCGGCTCGATGAGCAACCTCGGCACCGGTGCGGGGCAGAAGCGCATCGACCTGCTCAAGCAGGCCGCCAAGCAGCTCGTCGACACGCTGGCGCAGCAGGCGGCCGCGATCAAGCAGATCGACAAGCCGGTCCAGTTCAGCATCGTGCCCTTCGCCGCCTCGGTGAATGTCGGGACGCAGAACGACAATGCTTCCTGGATGGACACCTACGGGCTGTCGCCGATCCACCACGAGAATTTCGACTGGACGACGCTGAACGCCACCAACAAATACGCGCAGAAGATCAACGGCATCTGGTACAAGAAGGGCTCAGACTGGGGCGAGCAGGAAGGCCAGATGCTCACCCGCTTCTCGCTCTATCGCGACATGAAGGTGGTCACCAGCCACGAGCGCATCGTCGGGTCCAAGCGTGTCGTGTGCGACGAATACCGCTCCAACCACACCTGCAAGCGCAGCCACGACGAATACGACTATAACGACACCTATGGCCCGTTCGCCAGCTGGCAGGGCTGCGTCGAGGTCAGGCCCTACCCCTACAACGTCAATGACGCGGCGGCCTCCGGCGGCCCCAACAACACCGGCACCGGCGTCGGCGACCCGGCGACCATGTTCGTGCCGATGTTCGCGCCGGACGAGCCTGGCAACCACTGGTATTTGACGCAGGATCCCGACGAGGCGAAGCCGGTGACCTACGGCGCCGCCAACAGCTGGTGGAACGACGATCCGACAAGCACGACCGGCAAGACGCGGCAATCCAACATGGCCAAGTATTTCCAGCCGCGGCCGATCAATGCGCCGGTGCTGTCGACCGGCGCCGGTCCCAACTACAGCTGCACCACGACGCCGATCACGCCGCTGACCGATGTCACCCAGGCGGCGGGGCTGACCGCGATCAAGGCGGCGATCGACCTGATGCAGCCGAACGGCAACACCAATGTGCCGGAAGGCATGGCCTGGGGCTGGCGCACCGTGTCGAGCACCGAGCCCTTCACCGAAGGGCGGCTGGAGAGCGAGCGCGGCAACGACAAGGTCGTCATCGTGCTCACCGACGGCGAGAACACCTATTCGACGGTCAGCAGCGACCCGGCCGGCAACAAGTCGACCTATGCCGCCTATGGCTACACCGGCCTCGCCTATTACGGCACCGCCGTGACCCGGCTGTTCACCGGCACATCGAACGCCATCGGCCAGTTCAACTATTCGTCCAGCAACTACACCGCCGCGCTCAACGAGCAGATGGCGAGCCTGTGCGACAACGCCAAGGCGGCCAACATCATGGTCATGACCGTCGCGCTCGACATGTCCGCGAC
>NZ_RZOS01000412.1:0-5051 GCF_004022605.1 Mesorhizobium sp. M4B.F.Ca.ET.089.01.1.1 | reverse complement strand
CTCATGATCCATGCGGGTGACGATGATCTCGTCGCCTGGCTTCATCGCGCGGCCGAGCGTGCGCGACATATGGTAGGTCAGCGTCGTCATGTTGGCGCCGATGATGATCTCCTCGGCGCTCGCGGCACCGAGGAAATCGGCCATTGCCGCATGCGCGCCGTCGACCACTTCCTGCGCCGCCAGCGTCGTTTCGAAGAAGCCGCCGAGATTGGCGTTGGTGGTAAGCAGGCAGCGCGACACGGCGTCGGCCACCGCTTGCGGCACCTGCGTGCCGGCCGGGTTATCGAGATAGATGCGGCGGCGGTCGTTGTCGGTCAGCGACAGCGCCGGAAATCTTCCCCGCACGGTTTCGATTGGAAAATTCATTGCCGTCCCCTCCCTTTTGTTATCGTTGAACAATTCTGGTCAAGGACACGGATTGCCGACGCGCTGATGAACCGCATCGACCGCCTTCTGCATCTCCTCGGTCCATCTGACCTCGGCCGAGGACAACGCCGTTTCCAGCTGCCAGATCGCCGTCGCGCCGATGATGTTCGAGGTGACGAAGGGTCTGCTCGAGACATAGGCATTGGCAAACAGCGCCGGCTCCATGCCGAAGGAGCGCGCCAGCTCGTTGTATTCGAGCAGGACTTGCGCCGCATTCGGCGTCTCGTAGCGCTGGCCACGGTTGAAAAGCTGCGAGCGCGAGCCTTGCGGGCGCGCGCCATGGTCGTATTTGCCGGTCAGATAGCCCTGCGCCAGCGGCGAATAAGGCAGGAAGGCGATCTGCTCGCGCTCGCAGACCTCGGCGATGTTCACCTCGAAGGTGCGATTGACGAGGCTGTAGGCGTTCTGCAGCGAGACGGGCCGCGGCCCGACGCCCTTGTCGGCCTCGGCAAGGAAGCGCATGACGCCCCAGGAGCTTTCGTTCGACAGGCCGAAATGGCGGATCTTCCCGGCCTTCACCAGTTCGTCGAAGACGCCAAGCGTCTCGGCGATCGGCGTCTCGCCTGCCGGCGCGCCTTCGGTGTCGGCGCGTCGCGCCACCGCGCCGACGCGCGTCGGGTTGGCGCCCCAGGGAATGTCCCGTTCCGGCCAATGGATCTGGTAAAGATCGATGTAGTCGGTGCCGAGCTTGGTCAGCGACTTCTCGACGGCGTCGAAAATGTCGGCGCGCGCCAGCTTCGACGGGCGGTCGCCGCGAAACCAAATGTTGCCGGTGCGACCGACCACCTTCGAGGCAATGATCACCTTGTCGCGATTGCCGTTGGCCTTCATCCAACTGCCGATGATCTTCTCGGTCCGCCCCTGCGTCTCCGCCTTGGGCGGGATCGGGTACAGCTCGGCCGTATCGATGAAATTGACGCCGCGCTCAAAGGCCAGGTCCATCTGCGCATGGCCTTCGGCCTCGGTGTTCTGCTGGCCCCAGGTCATCGAGCCCAGGCAGATTTGAGACACAAGAAGATCGGTCCGACCGAGACGGCGTTTATGCATGGGAATTTCTCCGGCGGGGAACTTTTTTGCGCGAAGCGCAGGAGGAAAACCGACCATAAAGCAAAGGGCGGGTGTTCTCCAAGCCCGGCCCGGACGACTTTTGCGTGAACTTGAAGAGGGCTAGCGCCGGGCTCCGGCCACGGCGCGCCGCTTGGCCTCATCGATCAGCATGTTGGCCACCTGCATGCGGATCATGGCGCGCTGGCGCAGATGCGGGGCAACGCGGTCCGGGTGGTTGGCGAAAGCGAAGCTGCGCCGCATGCGGCCGAGGTCGGCGCTCTTCACCGGATGATCGAGGCCAAGCTCGGCGGCGATCGCGTCGGGGTCGATCGGCGGCAGTTTTTCCTCCGGCCTTGCCTGCTCGCCGGCCAACGCCAGCTTGGCCTGGTCGAGCAGCGCGGCGAATTCCGCGGCGAGATCGGCGCCTGCCTCCCGGTATTCGGCCGCGAACGTCTCGCCGGCAACCTTGATGCGGCCGGAATGAAGCTCGTCCGCCACCGAGAGATAGTCGAACGGAATTGTCGGCCGCGCCGCCGCCTCATCGCCTGCCTCGGCCTTGTCGGAGGCAACGAAGAGATCGTCGAGCAAGGACGCGAAATCCCGCTTGGCTCCGGTGCCGATGTCAGCCTCCCGTCTCGTCAAGCACATATGTGAGACGGTCGCACCATAGAGCTTGCTCGTTAAAAATGAATGCCTTCGACGTTAACCAGTTTAGCCGTTCGCCAGCGCCATAGCAAAAAAGCCGGACTGCATTTCATGCAGCCCGGCAAGGTCGCCAGGAGTGGCGAGGAAAAAGCCGGCCATGGGCCGGCACCACGCCTACGTTCGACAGACCGTAAAAGTTTCAAAAAAAATCGATTGTGACGAAAAAAATCGTCCGGGCATGGCTGCCATGCAATTGCTGCACTGCACAATTTTAACATTCGCCCTATATGTTTGAGTCGGGAGGACCAACTAGGGGCCATGGATCATGGGGTTCTTCACCGAAATGTTCGCGCGGCCGCGGCCGCAGGACCATCAGCGCTACCGCGCAGCCTTGGCGCTGCTGCATTCAATGAGCAATGCCGACCGCGCCGACATCGGCATCAAGCCAGCCGATTTCCCGCGCATCGCGCGCGAAATGTCCACGCGCTGAGTCTGTCCAGCAAGAGGTTTCCCGGCAGCACCGGGAAACCTCAAGACTTTCAACGTCCCAGAAAAACCGCCTTGCCGAGCGGCACGCCGTTGTGCCGCAGGATGCCGTAGGCGGTGGTCACGTGGAAATAGAAGTTGGGCATGGCGGCGTGGAGCAGGTATTGCAAGCCCGGCATCGAGACTTCCCGCCCGCCGAGCCTGAGTTCGATCGTGCGCTCTTCCGAGTTATTCAGGTCGGCTGCCGAAAACGTCGCCAGATGATCGACCGTCTTGGCGATGCGAGCCTGCAGGTCGGCGAAACTCGCCTCGTTGTCCTCGTATTTCGGCACTTCGCGGCCGGCGAGCCGCGACGGCGCGCCCTTGGCGTGATCGGTGGCGATCTGCACCTGCCTGGTCAGCGCGAACATGTCGGGGGCCAGCCGCGCGGTCAGAAAGACCTGCGGGTCGATCTTGCGATCGACCGCGTTCTGTTCGGCCAGCGACAGCACATTGGAGAGTGACTTCAGCCTGGCCGAAAACACCGGCACCGAGGCGTCATACATCGAAATCGTCATCTTGCTTTCTCCCAGTCGAGCGAACGGGAGCTAGCGCTTCCACAAGCGATTCTTCAAGCGTCACCGCGCCGCCGCAATCACCATGCTAGGTGTTTCCATCTGGAGTGGAGGATCCCGATGAGATGCGCCTTTCTTGCAGCGACCGCTTTCTTCTCCATCGCCGTAACGGGCCAGCAGGCGCTCGCCGCCGACCCACCCTATATCGACGATCGCTCGGACGCTGCCGCTGTCATCCGCTCGCTCTACAGCGCCATCAACCGGCATGAATTCGCCCGCGCCTGGGGCTATTACGGCGATACCAAGCCGGCAAAGGATTTCGACGCGTTCGTCAAAGGCTATGACGGCACCGATACGGTCGAGGTGAAGACGGGCGCGGTATCCGACGAGGGTGCAGCCGGCAGCATCTACCACAATGTCCCGGTCGCCATCCAGGCGACCGACAAGAAGGGCGAGGCCAAGGTCTTTGCCGGCTGCTATACGCTGCGCCAGGTCAACGGCCAGATCCAGGAACCGCCGTTCCAGCCGATCTTCATCGACAAGGGCGCGCTGAAGCCATCGACCGCCGATTTCGAAGAGGCCGTGCCGGCAAGCTGCGGCGACGGCCCGCCGCCGCCGAAGAAGGACGAGGCGCTGGAGCAGGCGAAGAAGGCGTTCGCTGCCACCTATGCCGGCCAATGCGACAAGGAGCTGTTCGAGCAGGAGCCCGAGCTGTTTTCGATCAAATACAAGGACAAGAGCGCGGCCGAAGGCGACCCCGAGCGGGAAACGCGGCTCTTCCATTTCGCCTGCTCGGCCGCCGCCTACAATGAAAGCTCCATCTACTACATCTACGACGACGTCTCGGGCGTCAGGCAGTTGCAGTTCGCCGAGCCCGAAATGGACATCCGCTACGCGAACAACGACAGCGACGGCAAGGTGGAGAGCATGCACGTCGTCGGCTTCCAGGCGACAGGCTGGGCCGTCAATTCCGCTTACGACGACGCCACCAAGACGATCACCACCTTCAACAAGTGGCGCGGCGTCGGCGATGCCTCGTCGTCCGGAACCTACCTGTTCCGCAACGGTGATTTTTCCCTGGTCCAGTACGACGTCGATGCATCATACGATGGCGAGCAGAACCCGCAGGCCGTGGTCGACTACAACACGGCGCCCTGAGGCAATCCCGGTATCAACGTCACGGCGCCTTGGAGAGCATCCAGTTGAGCGTGCCGCGCCAGTCGGTCATGCGGATCGGCGTGCCGTGCGTGCCGGTCTCGAAGCGGACGAAGCGGGTCGGATAGGGATAGGCTTTTGACTTTGCAATGATGGAGCGGAAGAAGGCTTCCTGCTTTTCCACCGGAAATACCGGGTCCTTGCTGCCCTGACCGAAGAAGACGGGCACATGGCGCCTGAAGGCGGGACTGGCGAGAAAGCTCTCGTCCCACAGCGAACCGAGCAGCAGCAGCCCGTCGATGCGTCGGCCGGTTTCGTTGCGCGCGGCAAGCTTCCAGCACAGCGATCCGCCCATCGAGCCGCAGGCGACGAAGATCTTCGCGCCCGGGGACTTCTCGGCGTAGTGATCGATCAGCGCCGCAACCTGGGCGGCGCCCTTGTCGCCGAAATCGGGGAAGTCCGGCGACAGATAGAGGCCGCCATTGGCGGCCATCAGATTCTTGAGGCGGTTGAAATTGCCACCGAAGGTAAAGTCGTCGACACCTTGCTTTCGGCTGCCACCCTGACCGTGCAGGTAGAGCACGATGATGACGGCGCCCTCGGTCTTGCCGACGGCGACATGCCTGACATCGCCGGCGTCGGTCTTCAGCATCAGGTCCTGCTGCAGCTTGCGCACGCCGGTGTCGGTATATTCGCCATGGACGCGCTTTTCCGGCACCTCGTCGCGCTGGTTGATGT
>NZ_RZOS01000411.1:0-5066 GCF_004022605.1 Mesorhizobium sp. M4B.F.Ca.ET.089.01.1.1 | reverse complement strand
TTCCAGAGCTGGCCGAAGGCGGCCTCGCCGGAGGCGATCAGCTGCTGCGATTCAGCGCCGCCGCCCCACCAGACGATGTCGGACTTGATGGTGTCGAGCTTCTTGAAGGCGCGGTCGAGGTCAAGCGGATAGAGCTTGTCAGCCGGCACGCCGTCGGCGAGCAGCGCGATCTCGATGGCGCCGGGCGCCGACCATTTGTAGAAGGTGCGCTTGCCGGGGAATTTCTTGGTGTCGAACATGTCGGCCCAACCGGCCGGCTCGCCGGAGACCGCGCCCTTGTTCCAGGCGAGCACGAAGGAATAGTAGAAGCTGCCGATTGCGTGCTCGTTGCTGAAGCGCGGATCGAGATCGTCCTTCGGCACGACGGCGAAGTCGATCGGCTCGAGCAGCCCGTCCTTGGCCGCCTTGATGGCGAAGTCCATTTCGACGTCGACCACGTCCCAGGTGACGTTCTTGGCGTCGACCATGGCCTTCAGCTTGCCGTAGTCGGTCGGACCGTCCTGCAGCACCTTGACGCGGGCTGAAGCGGTGAACGGCTCGGCCCAGGATTTCGTCTGGGCTTCCTGGGTGGTGCCGCCCCAACTGGTGAACACCATTTCCTCGGCCTTGGCGGCCGTCGTTGCCATGAGGCCGGCAAGGATGCCGGCGAAAATCAGTTTCATGTCGTTCTCCTCTGACTTTGTGTGTTCCGTTTCTTGTTCTTCAGTGCACCGTCGCCATGCCGCCTCAACGCATGACGAAGGGATCGGGGATCGGCTCGTCCGATGTGCGGATCCACACCGATTTCGAGCGCGTGTAGTCGCGGATGGCGTCGATGCCGCCTTCGCGGCCGAGACCGGACAGCCCGTAGCCGCCGAACGGAACCAGCGGCGAGACGGCGCGGTAGGTGTTGACCCAGACCACGCCGGCGTGGATGCCGCGGGCCATGCGGTGCGCTCTGGCGAGGTTGGTGGTGAAGACGCCGGAGGCGAGGCCGAAGGGCGTGTCGTTGGCGAGCGCCAGCGCCTCCGCCTCGCTGTCGAAGGCAATCGCGCTCAGCACCGGTCCGAACAGTTCCTCGCGCACGCAGGCAAGCGCCTGGTCCTGCGCCTCGATGATCGTTGGCGCGTAGTAGAAGCCGTCCGCCTTGCCCTCGGGCCGTGCGCCGCCGGTGATGAGCCGGCCGCCGCCGGCCAGGCTTTCGGCGACGATCGTCTCGATCCGTTCGCGCTGGCGCAAGGTTGCGAGCGGCCCCATTTCGGTGGCGGTGTCCTGTGGATCGCCGATGGCAATGGCCTCGGCCTTGCGCTTCAGCCGGGCAAGGAATTCGTCCTTCACCGAGCGCTCGACTAGGAGGCGCGAGCCGGCGACGCAGCTCTGGCCGGTCGCGGCGAAGATGCCGGCGACGACGGCGTTGGCGGCGCTGTCGAGATCGGCGTCGGCGAACACGACAACGGGGCTTTTGCCGCCGAGTTCCAGCGTCGTATAGGCGAGGTTCTCGGCCGTGTTGGCGACGATCTGGCGGGCTGTCGAGGGGCCGCCGGTGAAGGCGACGCGGGCGACGAGCGGGTGGCTGGTCAGGCGGCGTCCGCAATCGTGGCCGAAGCCGGTCAGGATGTTGACGGCACCCGCCGGAAAGCCGGCCTCATGGACAAGCTCGGCAAAGGCGAGCAGCGGCGCCGGACCCTCCTCGGAAGCCTTGAGCACGACGGTGCAGCCGGCTGCCAGCGCCGGGCCGAGCTTGACCGCCGACAAAAAGAGCTGCGAATTCCAAGGCACGACCGCGGCAACGACGCCGATCGGCTCCGGCCGGACCGTGACCTCCATGTCGGGCTTGTCGATCGGGATGAAGGCGCCTTCGTGCTTGTCGGCGAGGCCGCCATAGTAGCGGTAATAGTCGCCGACATAGGCGATCTGGGCGCGCGTCTCGCGGATGATCTTGCCGGTGTCGCGCGTTTCCAGTTCCGCCAACCGGCCGGCATTGGCGGCGACGAGATCGCCGAGCCTGACCAGGAGCTTGCCGCGCGCCGTCGCCGTCAGCGAGGCCCAGGGACCGGAACGCAGCGCCCGATGCGCGGCCTCGACGGCGCGGTCGACATCGGCGACGCCAGCGGCCGGCATCGTCGCCCAGGGGGTGCCGGTCGAAGGATCGATGCTGTCAAAGGTCGCCGCCGCCTCGACGAACGCCCCATCTATATAATTCTTGAAGGCTACGGTGCTCATCGCGACCCCGCCTGGAAGGCCGGCATCACCCTGTCGATGAAGAGCCGCAGCGACTTCTTCTTGCGCTCATGCGAAAGGCCGCTGTCGATCCAGATCGAGTACTGGTCGTAGCCCTGCGCTTCATAGGCCTTCAGCCTGGCGATCACCTCGTCGGCCTCGCCGATGACGAGGTTCTGCCTGATCTTGTCGGGCGCGTATTGCGGCATGGCCGCGATCTCGTCCTCGGTCAGCGGCTCCAGAATGCCCTGATGCACAGGCTTCTTGTTCTGGAACCAGGCGCCGAACTGGCAGTAGAACAGCGACAGATCCCGTGCCAGACGGTCGGCGTCGGCGGCGTCCTCGGCCACGAATGTGTGCATCAGCAGCATGATTTCCGGTCGCGCTATGTCCGGATGGGCCTGGCAGGCGGTGTTGAAGCGCTCCATCAGGCTCGCCACCTCGCCGTCGCCGGAGGCAAGCGGCGTCACTTGCACGTTGCATTTGTTGGCGACGGCGAAGTCGTGCGAATTCGGATCGCGGGCCGCCACCCAGATCGGCGGGTAGGGGGCTTGCAAGGGCTTGGGCGAGGAGGTGGTCGGCGGGAAGGACCAGAACTCGCCGGACAACTCGAAATCACCGTCCCAGAGGCCGCGCAGTGCCGGCACCATCTCGCGCATGCGCTGGCCTGCGCCCCAGGCATCGAGCCCGGGGAAGAGCCGCTGATACTCATAGCTGTAGGCGCCGCGCGCGATGCCGATGTCGAGGCGGCCGCCGGTGATGATGTCGGTCATCGCGGCTTCGCCGGCGAGTTTGATCGGGTGCCAGAAGGGCGCGATGATGGTGCCGGTGCCGAGGCGGATGCTTGAAGTCTTGGCGGCGAGATAGGCGATGTTGACGAACGGGTTCGGCGAGATGGTGAATTCCATGCCGTGATGCTCGCCGATCCAGGCGGCCTCGAAGCCTGCCTGCTCGGCCAGCACGACGAGTTCCTCCAGCTCCGTCAGCAGTTCGGATTGCGGCTTGGCCAGTTCCGAGCGCTCCATATGGACGAAAAGCGAAAACTTCATCGGTCTCACCCGTGGCCGGAATGGATTGCTGCTGACGGCGCGGCCTTGGCGAGCGGCCGGACCTCACCTTCGACCTCATTGCCGACATAGACGCCGAACTGGTCCTCGGTGCGCTCGCGCGCATAACGGGCGAGCATCGAGCGCACCGCCGGATCGGCGATCTTGAGATCGGCCATCCGGTCGATGTCGACAAGCCTGATCTGGCCGTCGCCGGACAGCGGGGCGCTCACCGTGCCGCGATAGTAGACATGGGTGCGCGAGGCGTCCGTCGCATCGTCCCAGACCGCATAAAGGAAGCCAAGATCGGCGTCGATCGCCTTGGCGGCAAGCTTTCCCCTCAGACTGCGGGCATCGTTCGCGGCGCCGAGGCCATGACCGGCCGGCAACTGGTGGGAGCCATCCGCCGCCTCGAGGAAGAGCACGCGGCCTTCGCTCTCGAGGATGGCGCCGACTTCGGTTCCGGGCGGGGCGGCGGCAAGCGCTTCCTGGCTGAGGCCCGGCGTGACATAGGCGCCCCGGCAATAGCCCAATGGCTGCGCGCCGTTGTGGGTGAAATCGTGGACCCGGCCGATGAGGATCGAATGGTCGCCGGCATCCACCAGTTGCTCCATGTCGCAATCGAAGACCGCGACGGAACCGTCGATCACGGGATTTCCCGTCTGGCCCGGCTGCCAGATCACCGACGCGAACTTGTCGGCCGCCTTGGAGGCGAAAATGCCTGACGCGGCCTTCTGGTCTTCCGACAGGATGTTGATCGCGAACCCCCTGGAGGTCGAGAAGGCTTGATGCCCCAGCGCCTTCTTGGCGATGCAGACAAGCACCAGCGGCGGCTCGAGCGAGACGGAGGTGAAGGAGTTGGCGGTGAAGCCGCGCGGGTCGCCTGCCTCGTCCACCGTGGTGACGATGGTGACGCCGGTCAGGAAGGAGCCCAGCGCGCGGCGGAATTCGATTGCGTCGAAAGCGGCGTCGGCGCTTGCGGCAACGTCGGCCGTCCGGTCGAGAAAGGCCGTGATGTGCTGAGTCACTTTCCTGGGCGAAGCGATTGTCATCATGTGCTTTTCTCCGCTCAGCACCAGGCATTGTCCTGATGGCGCGAGCCGCGCCATGGCGGCGGACATTGCGGGCGTGGAATTGCGATCCTCCGATCCGGTCATGAACAGTGCCGGCGCGGCAAGCTCGGCAAGGCGATCGACGTGGGCCGTGTCGGCGCTGGCAAAGAGGCGATAGGTGCGGGCGTAGCCTTCGGCATCGACGCCTTCGAGCGCGGTTTGCGCGGTCGCGGCGGCGTCGGCCAGATCCGGCGGGATCGGATCGCCGAACCAGCGCGCGATCGTCGCGGCGATGGCCTGGGGATCGCCATGGCCGCCGAGTGCCGCCGCCCGTTCGCGCACCGCTTGCGCAAGTTCCGGAGGGCGGCGGAAGACGGCGTTGAGGCAAACGACGGACCTGACACGCGACGGGGCGCGCAGCGCGATCTCCTGTGCGACCAGCGCGCCCATCGAATGGCCGACGACCGCGACGCGGTCGAGGCCGAGATGGTCGAGCAGGCGGATCGCCTGGTCGGCGAAGTCCGGCAGCCCGGCATCCTGCGGCGGCAGCGGCGAGCCGCCATGGCCGAGCATATCGATGGCAATCAGGTCGAAGCGGTCCTGCATCAAGGCGATCTGCGGCTGCCAGATCGCCGCGCCCATGCCGACGCCATGGATCAGCAGAACCGGCGCTCCGGACCCGGCTCGCATGAAGCCGGTGCCGTCGGGAGCCTTGCCCAGGGCCAGTGCGGCGGCGTCAGCCATGCAGATCCCCGAGCTCCTTCAGGTC
>NZ_RZOS01000410.1:0-5095 GCF_004022605.1 Mesorhizobium sp. M4B.F.Ca.ET.089.01.1.1 | reverse complement strand
ATCGAGGTCAACATCCATCCCGCCGCCAACTGGCAGGACTGTGTGGCGACGACGACCGCGATCTACGAGGAGCCGCGACTGCCGCGCCTCCTCGTAGATCGCGGTCGTCGTCGCCACACAGTCCTGCCAGTTGGCGGCGGGATGGATGTTGACCTCGATGACGCCGGGATCGGGCGCGACACGGATGACGTTAAGGCGCGGATCGTGCGGCGGGCCGTAGCCCTCGATATGCACCGGCAGGCCGATGGTCTTTGCCGCATTTTCGGCCGCCGCCACCAGTTCGAGATAGTCTTCCAGCGCCTCGACCGGCGGCATGAACACGCAGAGCCGCCCGTCGCGCGGCTCGACGGTGAGCGCTGTGCGCACGGCACCGCCGATCTCGGTGATCTCCTGCTCGACACGGTCCTGCTGGCCGGCTACCGCGGTGAAGGACACCGCCTGCTGGCGGCGCGCCATTTCGTCGGCGCCTTCAAGCTCCGCCGGAGCGGCTCCCGGCAGGATAGCCTCGCGCGCCGGCAGCGGGCCGCGCGGCAGCGACGGATCGACCGGGACGATGTAGGGGAATTGCGCCGGCGGCACATAGGGCAGTGTGCCGAGCGGCAACCGATAGCCGACCGGTGAATCGCCGGGAACCAGGAACAGCCGGCCGCGCCTGGTCTTCCATTTCTCCGAGCGCCAGCGCTGGCCGGCAGCCTGGCTGTTCCAGCGCTGGACCGGCAGCACATAACCCGACGGCTTGGTCAGCCCGCGCTCGAACACGCGCGCCATGCGGCTGCGCTCTTCCGGATCCTCGAGCTTGGAATTGGAGGGATCGACATTGTCCGGCAGCTTGCCTTCCTTGAGCAGCCACTCGGCCGGGTCCTCATAGGCCTCGCTGACCATCGCCTCGTCGATGCCGAGCTCGCCGGCGATCGCCGTCAGCAGGCTTTGCGCCTGTTCGGGACCCACCGCGACGCTGCACTTTTCGCGCGCGATCAGCGACGGGTCGCTCCACACCGGCTGGCCATCGATGCGCCAATACAGCGAGAAGGTCCAGCGCGGCAGGCTCTCGCCCGGATACCATTTGCCTTGGCCGTAATGGAGAAAACCGCCCGGAGCGAAACGCTCGCGCAATCGGCGGATCAACTCGTCCGCCTTGCCGCGTTTGGTCGGGCCCACGGCGGCGGTGTTCCACTCGGCGGATTCGAAATCGTCGATCGACACGAAGGTCGGCTCACCATGGGCGGCGAGCGGCACGTGGCTTTCGCCGGTGAGCAGGCCCGAGGTCGGATCGAAACCGATCCAGCCGGCGCCGGGGATATAGACCTCGCACCAGGCGTGCAGGTCGGTGAAGTCGACCGCGGTGCCGGGCGGCCCGTCGAGCGAGACCAGATCGGGCTTGAGCTGGATCAGGTAGCCGGAGACGAAGCGCGCGGCGATGCCGAGATTGCGCAGGATCTGCACCAGCAGCCAGCTCGAATCCCGGCACGACCCCTTGGCGGCGGCGAGCGTCTCCTCCGGCGAGAAGACGCCCGTCTCCATGCGCACGATATAGGCGATCTCGCGCTGCAGCCGCGCATTGATGTCGACGAGGAAATTGACGGTGTTCCTGGAGCCGCGGTCGATGGTCTCCAGGAAAGCCGAGAGCAGCGGTCCGGCCGGCTCCGGCGTCCGGTAGATGGCGAGGTCTTCCCTGATCTCTTCCGGATACTCGAACGGGAAAGTCTCGGCCGATTCCTCGACGAAGAAATCGAATGGATTGTAGACCGTCATGTCGGCGACGAGATCGACCTCGATCTTGAGTTCGGTCACCGGCTCCGGGAAGACGAAGCGCGCGAGGAAGTTGCCGTAGGGGTCCTGCTGCAGATTGACGAAATGGTTCTTCGGCTCGACCTTCAGCGAGTGGCTGAGCACCTTGGTGCGCGAATGCGGCGCCGGCTGCAGCCGGATGACCTGGGGCCCGAGAACCACCGAACGGTCGTATCTGTAGTGGGTCAGGTGGTGGACGGCTGCCAGAATTGCCATGGGGCCCCTGAGTTCGGCGTTTCAATTCGCCGAACCCTGACACAAATGCAGGCCATTCTCCAAGCAGAGATGTTGCGCTGCACCTAATTTAACGCCTTGTTGCGCCTCGCCGTGCTTTCCCGACCTCGAGCAGGTCGACCCCACTCCGTCGAGCTGCGCTCGACACCTCTCCCCCGATCGACGGGGGAGAGGAAAGGGTGAGCCAGCTCAGCTGGAGCCCCTTCCTCTCCCTCCGGAGGGGGGAGAGGTGGCGCCGCGAAGCGGCGACGGAGTGGGGGAAGGCGGTCCTCAATCGCGCAGCCGTTAGTAACGCGATCGGCAATCCACTCAGACGCGCAGATTGCCTGTATGGCGCCGTCCCGGTCTAGAAAAACGCCTGGATGCTTGTCTGCGCCCGTCCGAGGATCAACGCATGCACGTCATGCGTGCCCTCATAGGTATTGACCGTCTCCAGGTTCTGCGCATGGCGCATGACGTGGTAGCCGATCTGGATGCCGTTGCCGCCATGCATGTCGCGGGCCTGGCGGGCGATGTCGAGCGCCTTGCCGCAATTGTTGCGCTTGACGATCGAGATCATCTCCGGCGCCATCTTGCCCTCGTCCATCAGCCGCCCGACGCGCAATGAGCCCTGCAGGCCGAGCGCGATCTCGGTCTGCATGTCGGCGAGCTTCTTCTGAAAGAGCTGCGTTCCGGCGAGCGGCTTGCCGAACTGCTTGCGGTCGAGGCCGTACTGCCGCGCCCGATGCCAGCAATCCTCGGCCGCCCCCATCGCGCCCCAGGAGATGCCGTAGCGCGCCCGGTTGAGACAGCCGAACGGCCCCTTCAGGCCAGAAACATTGGGCAGCAGCGCCTCCTCGCCGACCTCGACACCTTCCATCACCACCTCGCCGGTGATCGACGCGCGCAGCGACAGCTTGCCGCCGATCTTCGGCGCCGACAGCCCCTTCATGCCCTTCTCCAGCACGAAGCCGCGGATCTGGTTGTCGTGCGCGGCCGATTTCGCCCAGACGACGAAGACATCGGCGATCGGGGCGTTGGAGATCCACATCTTGGAGCCGGAAAGCCTGTAGCCGTTCGTCGTTTTCTCGGCGCGCGTCTTCATGCCGCCGGGGTCGGAGCCGGCATCCGGTTCGGTGAGGCCGAAGCAGCCGATCCATTCGCCGGAGGCCAGCTTCGGCAGGTACTTCTTGCGCTGTTCTTCCGATCCGTAGGCATGAATAGGATACATCACCAGCGACGACTGCACGCTCATCATCGAGCGGTAGCCGGAATCGATGCGCTCCACCTCGCGCGCCACCAAGCCGTAGGTCACGTAATTGGCGCCGAGACCGCCATACTCCTCGGGAATGGTGATGCCGAGCAGGCCCGCCTCGCCCATCTCACGGAAGATCGAGGGATCGGTCTGCTCGTCGAGATAGGCCTCCTCGATGCGCGGCGCGAGCTTGTCGGCCGCGAAGGCCGCCGCGCCGTCGCGCACCATGCGCTCATCCTCGGAAAGCTGGCCCTCGATCAGGAAGGGATCGTTCCAGACGAAGGAATTCTTCTCGGCGGCCATGGCCTCACTCTCCCGGCAAAATCTTGAATTGCCCGGCTTATCGACCTCCGCACGGAAAAAATCAAACAAAATTGCATCACAGATCAATGAGCGTTAGTAATGGATTATGAACGTCCAGCGCCGCCTCCTGCCCACCACAGCCGCCCTCGCCGCCTTCGAGGCGGTGGCGCGGCTAGGCTCGTTCACCGCCGCCGCCCGCGAACTCGACCTCACGCAAGGCGCCGTCAGCCGGCAAATCAGCCTCTTGGAAGAGCAGTTCGGACGCCGGCTGTTCGAGCGCGACAGCCGCAATGTCCGGCTGTCGACGGCGGGCGATATCTATGCCGAAGCGGTGCGCTCAGCACTTGGTCAATTGCGCGACGCCGCTCTCGGATTGATGAGCAATCGACATAGCGGCGCGCTGAACCTGGCAATCCTGCCAACCTTCGGCACACGCTGGCTGATGCCACTGATCCCGGATTTCGTCGCCCGCCACCCCGACATCACCATCAACTTCGCCACCCGCATCGGCCGCTTCGACTTCGCCCGCGAGAGGCTGGATGCCGCAATCCATCACGGCATGCCCGACTGGCCGGATGCCGACTGCACGCTGCTGATGCGCGAAACCGTGATGCCGGTGGTTTCGCCCGAATTCCTGGCCAGCCGCGACGTCGCCACGCCGGCCGATATCAGCCGCCTGCCGCTGCTGCACATGGCGACGCGTCCTGGCGCCTGGAGCGAATGGTTCGAGGAGCAGGGTCTCAGCGCACCGACTGGGCCGGGCATGCAGTTCGAGCAGTTCGGCACAGTCGCCCAGGCCTGCATGGCGGGGCTCGGCGTGGCGCTGCTGCCGGAAATCCTGATTGCCGGAGAACTGCAGCGCGGCCAGTTGCTGCCGGCCCCCGGCCAGCCGATGCAGAGCCGCAGCGCCTACTATCTGGTCGTGCCCCACGACAAGCGCGGCCATCCACCGGTTGCCAGTTTTCGCGACTGGCTGCTGGGCCAGGTTGAAAAGGAGCCGGCTTTCCTGGCCTGGTAACTACTTGCGCTTCATCGCCTCGGCGAGCGCCGCGCCGAACGCACCCTGAGATGGCCGCTCCGGCTGGCGTTGCGGTGCTGGCGAGCGCGGCGCCGGCTTGCCGCCACCGTCACGCTGGCCGCTGCGCGCCGCTTCACCTTCGCCGCCATCCTTGCGCATCGACAGGCCGATACGCTTGCGCTTGATGTCGACGTCGACGACGCGCACCTTCACCACGTCGCCCGCCTTCACCACCTCATGCGCATCCTTGATGAAGCGGTCGGCCAGCTGCGAGACGTGGACCAGCCCGTCCTGATGCACACCGATGTCGACGAAGGCGCCGAAAGCGGCGACATTGGTGACGGTGCCTTCGAGCTGCATGCCCGGCTTCAGGTCCTTGATGTCGTCAACCCCCTCGGCAAAGGTCGCCGTCTTGAAACCAGGACGCGGATCGCGGCCGGGCTTTTCCAGCTCCGCAAGGATGTCGCGCACCGTCGGCAGGCCGAAGCGCTCGTCGACGAAGACACGCGGATCGAGCG
>NZ_RZOS01000040.1:0-23929 GCF_004022605.1 Mesorhizobium sp. M4B.F.Ca.ET.089.01.1.1 | reverse complement strand
GCTATCGCTATGTGATCGAACTGGGCGAAGCGCTGCCGCCGTTTCCGGAAGCCGAGCGCACCCCCGCCAACAAGGTGCCGGGCTGCGTCAGCCAGGTGTGGCTCACCACCGAGCACGGACCGGGCGCCGATCCGGTCATCGCCTTCAGGGGCGATTCGGACGCTCATATCGTGCGCGGCCTGGTCGCCATCATGCTGGCGCTGTATTCCGGGCGGCCGGCGAGCGAGATCCAGAAGACCGACGCGGAAGCGACTCTGAAGACGCTCGGCCTCAACGAGCACCTGTCGCCGCAGCGCGCTAACGGCCTGCGCTCGATGGTCAAGCGCATCAAGCGCGACGCCGAAGCGGCGCTGACGCAGGCCGCCTGACCTGACAAATCGGATTTTTGGGAACGATTGGCGCGGCGACCGGCCGGCGCGCCGGCGAGTGCTCAAAGCAAGACGGCGCCCGAAGGCGCCGTCCGGCATCGAAGTGAAGATTGCCTTCAGCGGCCCTTGCGCTTGCGGCCGAGGCCCATCTTCTTGGCAAGCTGCGAGCGGGCGGCGGCGTAATTGGGAGCCACCATCGGGTAGCTTGCGTCGAGACCCCACTTCTCACGGTATTCATCGGGCGTCAGATTGTAGTGGGTCATCAGGTGGCGCTTCAGCGACTTGAACTTCTTGCCGTCCTCAAGACAGACGATGTAGTCGTCATGGACGGAGCGCTTCGGATTGACTGCAGGCTTCTGCTTGTCGGCGGGCGGCGCTTCGGTGGCACCGCCCACGCGGCCAAGGGCTGCATGGACATCGGCGATCAGGTTCGGCAGTTCGCCGACGGGTACGGGATTGTTGCTGACATAAGCTGCGACCACATCGGCGGTCAGCTCGATCAGCGCGTCGCTGTTTCGGGAAGGTGTTTCGGCGATATCCATTGTGTTCAGGCCCCAACGAGAGTTGTTTCTAACTGCGCCCATTTTTTGGCTGGGCTTCGCGCGAATTTCATGCAGGAAAGAGCTCTGCGATTCGCGTCGCATGATCTTAATGATCCCAATAGTCAAGTAAGTCAATTCGCCTAACGTGCTATATTCAGCGATATTAATCAAATATTCCCCGTTCAGCTTCAACCTTTCGTGCATCGCGTAACTTAGCGAGATTTTTCTGGTCAGACCAGCACCACCTGACGCGGCGTCACGTCGCAATTACATCGGCAAAAGCAGCTAAAATGAGCGAAATGCTTCGCCTATGCTTGATCCGCGACAGGTCGCAAGGTTTCCGCATCCTAATGAAATCACGGGTTGCAAGGCATTACTGCTGCGCGCGGTCGGAGATAAGCGGAGCATATCGGGCCGCTCAATAGGGCGCGATATACTTGCCATAGACCCAGCCGGTGACGAAATCGCCGTCCCGTGCCGGGTCGTGCCAGATCTCGCACCAGCGATAGCGCACCGCCTGGCGCTGCTCCCAGTGCGGCTGGCCCGCGATGTCGAGCAGATTTATCCCGCCGGTGCAGCGGCCGGTCATCTGCAGCACGGCACCGTTGGGATAGGCGGCCTGCTTCTGCGAGCTGCCCGATGGATATTTGCGCGCGTTGAGCGTGTCGCCGTAGGGCACGCCCGACACTTGCCAAGCGGCGAAGGCGGTTGCATGAGACTGGCCGGCGGAGGCCAGAACAGTCGAAGCGACGGCAAGAGCCGCGGCGGTGCGAATACAGAAATTCATCATCTTCCCTCTCTCCGGCCTATTGTGGAGCCGTCGCAACAATGCCGGCCGGCTCTTGAACCGACGCTGATCGGCGTGTTCATTTGCCATTCAAGCAATTTCCGCAGCGAGACCTAATGACCAGATCTTCCGCCTTTCCGACCGCCACCCCGCCGCAGACCGAGAAACGGTCCATCTTCGACACGCATCACGGCTTCACCCGCACAGACGACTACGCCTGGCTGCGGGCCGACAACTGGCAGGCCATGTTCAGGGATCCTTCCCTGCTCGACAGCCGGATCCGCGCGCATCTCGAAGCCGAGAATGCCTATCAGGCGGTGCTGATGGCCGACACCGCGGAACTGCGCAAGCAGCTCTTCGCCGAGATGAAGGGGCGCATCAAGGAGGACGATTCCACCGTGCCGATGAAAGACGGCCCCTATGCCTATGGCTCGTCCTACAGACTGGGCGGCGAGCAGCCGCGCTATTTCCGCACGCCGCGCGATGGCGGCACGGACGAGATCCTGCTCGACGGCGATGCGGAAGCCGAAGGCAAGCCCTATTTCCGCCTCGGCGGCGTCGACCATTCGGCCGACCACAAGAAGCTCTTGTGGGCATTCGACGACAAGGGGTCCGAGTTCTTCACGCTCCGCGTGCGCGACCTCGGCAAGGGCCACGAACTGGCGGACAGGATCCCCGATACCGGTGGCGGCGGCGTCTGGAATGCCGGCGACGACGGGTTCTTCTACACCCGCCTCGACGACAATCATCGTCCCTCCAAGGTGCTGTTCCACGCGCTTGGCGACAGTGCCGAAAACGATCGGCTGATCTATGAGGAAACCGATCCGGGCTTTTTCATGGATGTCGGCGGGACGCGTTCCAACGAGTGGATCATGATCGGCATCAACGATCACGAGACCTCGGAATACCGGCTGATGCGCGCCGATGACCCGCTTGCCGAGCCGAAGCTGGTCGCCGTGCGCGAAACCGGCCTGCAATACGACCTCGAGGAAGGCGGCAACATCTTCTTCATCCTCACCAACGCCGACGGCGCCAAGGATTTCAAGATCATGACGGCACCGGTCGAAAATCCGGTGCGCGCCAACTGGCGCGAGCTGGTTCCGTACGAGCCCGGACGGCTGATCCTCTCGGTCCTGGGCTTCAGCAACTACATGGTCCGCCTGGAGCGCAGGGAGGGCCTGCCGCGCATCGTCGTGCGCGATCGCGAAAGCGGCGAGGAGCACCTGATCTCGTTCGACGAGGAAGCGTTCTCGCTCGGCCTGTCGGGTTCTTACGAATACGATACCGAGATCATGCGCTTCACCTATTCGTCGATGACGACGCCGGCGCAGGTCTTCGACTACAACATGCGCACACGCGAGCGCGTGCTGTTGAAGACCCAGGAAGTCCCTTCGGGTCACGATCCCGACCACTATGTGACGCGCCGGCTGATGGCGCCCGCCAGCGACGGCGAACTGGTGCCGATCTCGCTCATCCACCACCGCGACACGCCACTCAACGGCTCGGCACCTTGCCTGCTCTACGGCTACGGCTCCTACGGCATCACCGTGCCGGCGTCCTTCAACACCAATTGCCTGTCGCTGGTCGACCGTGGCTTCGTCTATGCCATCGCCCATGTCCGCGGCGGCAAGGACAAGGGCTACGGCTGGTACGATGACGGCAAGCGTGCGCAAAAGATGAACACGTTCACCGACTTCATCGCCTGCGCGCGCCATCTGGTGACCGAGCGCTACACGGCGCATGACCGCATCGTCGCGCAAGGCGGCTCGGCCGGCGGCATGCTGATGGGGGCGATCGCCAACATGGCGCCGGAGTGTTTTGGCGGCATCGTCGCCGAAGTGCCGTTCGTCGACGTGCTGACCACGATGCTCGACGCGACCTTGCCGCTGACGCCGCCGGAATGGCCCGAGTGGGGCAATCCGATCGCCTCGGCCGACGACTACGGCACGATCGCGGCCTACTCACCCTACGACAATGTGGCGGCGCTCGACTATCCGCCGATCCTGGCGCAGGCCGGGCTCACCGATCCGCGCGTCACTTACTGGGAGCCGGCCAAATGGGTGGCGAGGCTGCGCGAGCGCAAGAGCGGCGACAACCCGGTGCTGTTCAAGATCAACATGGAGTCCGGCCATGCCGGCGCCTCCGGCCGTTTCTCCAGGCTGGAGGAGATCGCCTACACCTATGCCTTCGCGTTGAAGGTGGCGGGCAAGGCCGATTCAGTCTCGGCGGCGGCGAGCGGGTGAGAAGGCCATTGCGTCGCGAGCCACGGCGTGGCTTTGATTGGGCGAAGTCGCGGAGGACCCTGGAATGATCGACTTGGCCACATTGGCGACCTATGTCGCGGTCGTGCTCGGCTTTGTGTTCATTCCCGGCCCCGCCACGCTGCTGACCGTCGCGCGGGCGACGAGTTCGGGAACGAAAGTGGGCATCGCCACCGGCGCCGGGATCGCGGCCGGCGATATATTCCACACCGTCATGGCGATGGTCGGCATCTCGGCGATCATCGCCACATCGGCGATGCTGTTCAGCATCGTCAAATATATCGGCGCGGCCTATCTCGTTTATCTTGGCATACGTGCGATCATCGAGAAGACATCGACCGATCCAGCCGCCGGTGCGCTTGAGATCCGGGCGGGCAAGGCTTTCCGCCAGGCGGTGCTCACCGAGATGCTCAACCCCAAGACCGCGCTGTTCTTCCTTGCCTTCCTGCCGCAATTCGTGCGGCCGGAAAACGGATCGGTGATGCTTCAGCTGGCGGCATTGGGAATCATCTTCGTCCTGCTAGGCCTGTTCAGCACGGTCGTCTTCGCGGTGAGCGCGGGTGGGCTGGGCGCCTTCCTGCGCCGGAATCCCGCGGTGCTGAAATGGCAAGGCAAGGTCGTCGGCGCGATCTACTGCGCGCTCGGTGTGCGCCTGGCGTTGCAGCAGCGCTGAGCGGTGCGCACCTGCTGTTCAGAGCAGCTCAAAACGGCCGTCCAACGGCCAATTGCGGGACCTGCCGGCATCGCTCCCAAACTGATGCGTCCGGTCATAAATTTTTGATTTGCGCATGACGTTTTCAGAGGCTTCATTTCGCGCTCATGCGCGGCGATTTTGTGCTCGCAATTGCCGCCGTCGCGCGCTACCCAATGCCCGGCTTTTTTCGAGCCGCGCCTGCCAGTCACCGTCTTGCAAGGGTCCGCCATGCTGCTCGTCGACGTCTATCTCGACAAATCGCCCATCCAGGGCATCGGCGTCTTCGCCAAGAACCACATCCCCCAGGGCACGCTGATCTGGAAGCTCGACCCCAGATTCGACCGGGTGATCGAGGTCGACACCTATGAGAACGAGACCGGCCCGGTGAAATCCTATCTCGACCGCTATTCCTATCCCGACCGCCGCGATCCGGCCTACATCGTCTTCGAGGCCGATGACGCCCGCTACATGAACCATGACGACGACCCGAATTGCGACGTCTCCTCGCCGGAGGAAACCTACACGCTCCGAGATATTGCGCCTGGCGAAGAGCTGACCTGCAACTACAATCACTTCTTCGAAAGCGGCTTCGATTTCCTCGGCGACCGCCACCCGTAGCCCGAGCGGCTCAAGCACGACCGCGGACCAGGCGTCTCACGCAGAGAGCAATTCCGGCTGGCGTCCTACCGCCAATCTGCCGCGCAGGTTTCGGACGGCGGCCAAGGCTTTGCCGGCGATGATGCCTAAGACGACGCCGCCAGCGATCGCAAGCAATTGGAAGCCCGGAGCCGGCAACCGGCCCGCGACGGGCGCCATCAAAAGCTCCGGGACGAAGCGGTGAAACAAATAGATCGGGAAAGCCGCGACGGCGACCTGCATAACCACCCGCCCCACCCCGGCTGGCAGGCGAAGACGCGGCAGATAGAGAAGCGCCGAAAGCGCCGCGAAAATCATCAAATACTTGACCGTCGTGCCCAGCCAGACCGACTCCCAAAAGGCCAGATACCCCAGCACAATGGCGGCAGACGCGGTCACGACGATTTTCCTGACGTGCGTGTCGGCCAACCCGGCGCACCAGCCGAAGACAGCAAGGTGGAAGACCCAGTAGATCGCGAATATCTGGCGGTTGCCTAGCTCGACGAACAACGGGACCGAAAAGCGCGCGGCAGCGGCAAACACCAAAAGGCCCAGCGAGAAGGCGAAGGGTCGAGCTCTGGCCAGCCGGCGTAGAATGGGAATGGCGAAGATGAGAGCGAAGACCAGGAGCGTCTGCGCGTAGGCCTCGATGAACCAGTAGAGATAAGGGATCATCTCGTGACGTTCCGGTTCGGCATAGCCGAAGTTGCCGGTAAGGGTCATCGAGGCCCAAGGCGCCGCCTGCCAGGCGACGGCGTAAGCGGCGACAATGAAGAAATACGGGATCAGCACGTCGATCGCAGGTTTCAGCGCGTGCCAAATTCGCCCGGCGAGCAAATGGGCCGACTGGAAACGCGCAAGACTGTAGCCGACAAGCAGCATCATGACCCCGGAACCGCCGGGGATAGGCCACAGGGTCTCGTGATGCACGACCACCAGAAGGATCGCGATGACCCTCAGCACCAGATCGACCGGCAGTTCGGTTGCCTGCGTGCGTGCGAGAGGCCGCGCCGCCGCGTGACGATGTGTCAGTTCCGCGACGCTTAGCCGTTCCCAGCCGTCCGGCAGCTCCAAGCCGAGCCGTTCGAGTTCCAGAGCCAGTTGCAGGAAGCGAAGGGAATCGCCGCCGAGGGAGACAAAGCTGTCGTTGCGACCGACGCGGAGCGGGTAGAACACGCGAGCATAGGCATCGGGCACGCCGCCCCCTTCGGAACGGGCCCCCGCCCGTCCTTCCAACATCTCGCGCTGAAGGCAGCCATAGTCGATCTTGCCGGATGCAAGCCTTGGAAAGTCGCCGCGCGTCGCAACCCGAACCAGATTGGCGGGCAACCGGCTGACTTCGGCCAGGATACGGTGTGCCTTCCCCGCCGAGCCGGCGCCGACCACATAGGCATGCAACCCTCGATCGTCGCCGAGCACCGCGGCTGCAATACCTTGCCGCTGCAGCGCCTGCTCCATGACATCGAAGCCGATCCTGAGGCCGGCAATCTTGGCAAAGCGGCTCTTGCGCCCGACGATGCGGAAGAAACCGTGCTCGTCCTGCACGGCAATGTCGCCGGTGTGCAGGGTCTCGACCTCGGCACCTCGCAACAGATCGCAACGCTTCGCGCCGTAACCCATCATTACGTTAGGACCGCGATAGACGAGTTCTCCGGGAATGTCCGCTCGCCTGATCGGCTTTCCTTCGGCGTCGACGATGCCAAGGCTGCCGCCCGGGATGGCGACGCCGATCCGCTCCTCCCTGTCGGAAAGGCTCTCTGGCGGCACGAAAGCGATGCGCGCCGTCGCCTCGGTCTGGCCGTACATGACGAAGAAGCCGCCGCCCCGGGCGCGCATGTGATCCCTGTAGAGGCGGATAAGGTCGGGGCGGAGCTGTCCGCCCGCCACCGTCATCATCCGCAGTGTGCTGAACTCGACCTCGCGAAAACGCGCTCTTTCCAAGAGCTCGTAGGAATACGGTACGCCCGACAGATTCGTGCAGCCGCCGTCGGCGATTGTCGTGAGGAAATCGCCGTCCATAATGGAGGCGCCGGGGAAGAGGACGCTGGCGCCCGCGATCAGATGCGAGTTGAGGACCGACAGCCCGTAGGAATAATGCAGCGGCAGCACGAGAGCGGCCCGGTCGTCCGAAGAGAGTTCGAGATAGGCCGCAATCGAGCGCGCATTGGCTTCGAGATTGCCATAGGACAGCCTGACGGCCTTGGCAGCACCCGAGCTGCCGGACGTCATCAGCAGCAGTGCGAGATCGGGGTGCAGCGGCTCGGCGTCCCGTGCACACCGAGCCTCCCTGACCAGACGCCATCGGCCGTCGAGTGGCCGATAGGTGAAGTCGGGCTGGAAGGCCGCCAGGAAATCATCCCAAAGTCGGTTGTCGCATGGCGGCAGCATGGCCACCGCATGGCCCGCCCGCAAGGCTCCAAGATAGGCGACGATCGCATGCTCGGAGGCTTCCGCCGCGATGGCCACCAGCTGCTTTTCTGCTTGCCCCAGCCTCGCTGAGAAGCGCTGCGCAAGGCTGTCCAGCTCCGCGTAGGAGAGCGTTCGTCCATCAGCGAGGAGAAGCGCCGTGCGCTGCCCGCCAAGGCTAACTCCGGACACAAGATCGATCGAGGGCATGGCAACTTCGGTTAGCCGGAAAACTGGCCGAAGCGCCTATAATACATGAGTAATGAAGTCAACTAATATGCAGCGCGAGACCAATTGCGTGGATGGTGCCACGCACGGGCGACATGCAGGCGGTCAACTCGCCGGCTTTTTGCGCGCCGGATAGCCGTTGGGATGCGGCGGCACGGCCCTGAGATAGGCGGCGATCGCAGCGCGGTCGTCGGCAGTCAGTTCGGCCATGTTCTTCTGCACGTCGACCATGGCGCCGCCGACGGAATCGAAATCCGGCGTAAAGCCGGTCTCGAGATAGTTGGCGATATCGCCCTCCGACCACTCGCCGATGCCGCCCTCGCCCGCCGTGATGTTGGGCACGATGCCCGAGCCTTCGGCGGCCGTGGCGCCGGCCAGCCATTCGCTCTTCCTGGTGCCGCCGGCAAGGTCGCGCGGCGTGTGGCATTCACCGCAATGGCCGGGGCCTTCGACGAGATAGCGACCGGCCGCGACCTTGTCCGGCGCGCCGTCTGCCAGGGCGATCACCGGCTCGGGATTGAGATAGAGCCGCTTCCACAGGCCGATGCCGCGGCGGATGTTGAAGGGTAAGCCGAGCTTGTGATCGGGCGCCTTGCCGGCGACTGCCGGCAGCGTCTTCATGAACGCGTAAAGGTCGGCGACATCGGACGGCTTCATGCGCGCGTAGGAGGCGTACGGAAACGCCGGATAGAAATGCTCGCCCGCCGGCGAGACGCCCCTCAGCATGGCGTTGGCGAAGTCTTCCTCGCTCCAGGCGCCGATCCCGTCCTTGGCATCCTGCGAGATGTTGGGCGGCACGAAAGTTCCGAACGGCGTCTTCAGTTCCAGGCCGCCGGTCAGCGCAAGGCGGTCCTCGCCTTTCGCGCCGGGCTTCGCATGGCAGGAGGTGCAGCCGCCGGCATAGAAGATGCGCTTGCCCTTGGCGGCGTCGCCGGGGCCGAGCTGCGCGACGGTCGCGGCATCGAGCCTGACCGGCGCCGACATCACCCATCCGGCAACCGCGCCGACGCCGCCCAGAACGAGGGCGGCGGCGACGAGTTTCCTCAGCCAGGGCATTGACCGCGATCAGCCCTTCTTGATCCTGTAGTTTTGGTGGCAGGTGCCGCAGTCGCCGCCGATCGTGTTGAGCTGCGCCTTCAAGGCTTCGACATCGGCTGGCGGAGCCGCGACTGCGGCCTTGACGTCGGCCAGGAACTTGTCCTCGGCCGCGTTGAAGCCGGCCGTATCTTCCCAGATCTTCGGCGCGGCGGTGGTGTCGCCCTTGTCGCTGCCGGCCGGAAAGAACTTCTCGGTGTCCCATTTCTCGCCATTGGCCTGCAGCGCCTGCAGCGCGGTCAGCACGGCGGCGGCGTCGAAAGCCTCCTCGCCCTTGACGACCTTCGACAATTGTCCGGCGAGCTTGCCGCGCTCCTTCATCAGGGCCTGGCGATCCTTGATCGGATCAGCGAAGGCGGCCGAACCGGCAATGGCGAGCATAGAGATGGCGAGAACAAGCTTTCTCATTCAGTGGCTCCTTGGTGAAGAGAGTTCGCGGCTGGACGTTAACGGACGTCGCAAGGGAAATATTCCGTCCACTCAGCAACGATTTTCGCTTTCCGTTGCCGGCAGAAAAGAAAAAGCCCCGGTCGTGCCGGGGCTTTTTCTCCAATCAATCAGCCATTGGCCTTTTCATAGAGCTCAAGGACATGATCCCAGTTGATCAGGCTGTCGACGAAGGCTTCGAGGTATTTCGGGCGGGCGTTGCGGTAGTCGATGTAGTAGGAGTGCTCCCAGACGTCGACGCCGAGGATCGGCGAGGCGCCATGCACCAGCGGATTCTCGCCGTTCGGCGTCTTCGAGATCGCGAGCTTGCCGTCCTTGACCGAAACCCAGGCCCAGCCGGAACCGAACTGGGTGGTGCCGGCGGCGATGAAGTCCGCCTTGAACTTGTCATAGCCGCCGAGGTCGCTGTCGAAGGCCTTCTGCAGGGCCCCAGGGAGCTTGGAGCCGCCGCCGCCCTTCTTCATCCACTTCCAGAAGTGGATGTGGTTGTAGTGCTGGGCGGCGTTGTTGAAGAGGCCGGCGTTCTTGCCGAAGGACTGCTTGACGACCTCCTCGACCGAAAGGTCTCCCAGGCCGGCTTCCGCGGCGAGCTTGTTGCCGTTGTCGACATAGGCCTTGTGGTGCTTGTCGTGGTGGTACTCCAGCGTCTCCTTCGACATGTAAGGCTGCAAGGCCTCGTAGTCGTAGGGCAAAGCGGGCAGCTCAAAAGCCATGGATGGTACTCCCTCATGGAAAATCCGGTGTCGATACCGGACTAAGATAGGTCTGGAATGGTTGGGGACAACTCCGGAATGAAGCGCCGGTTCCCTTTCTAGAGAGGTTCCGGAAGAGTGTCACATGGTTTTGCAGCAGGTGGCCGCGTGAAAGGAAAGCCAGGCCGCGGATCAGGCGGCGGACGCCGAATGCGCCCAGTCCCAGTAGAGCTCGCGCGCCTTCTTGGCGACCGGCCCGGGCTGGAGGTTGCGCTCCTCGATGCGGGTGATCGGCACGATCTTGGAATGGTTGCCGGTGGAGAAGATCTCGTCCGCTTCGAGGAATTCGCGCACCGAGAGCGTCCTCTCCGTGGTCTTGAAGCCGTAGTCGCCGAGCAGGTTTATCGTGCGCGAACGGGTGATGCCGGACAGGAAGGTGCCGTTCGCCGCCGGCGTCAGCACGTGGCCGTCCTTGACCAGGAAGATGTTCGAGGTTCCGGTCTCGGCAACGTTGCCCAGCATGTCCAGCACCAGCGCATTGTCGAAGCCGCGCATCTTGGCTTCGAGGATGGCGCGGCCGTTGTTGGGATAGAGGCAGCCGGCCTTGGCGTTGGTCGGCATGGTCTCAATGCTCGGCCGCCGGAACGGCGACAAGGTGATCGAAAAGCCAGCCGGCGAGATCATCGGCGATTCGTATAGGCAAAGGCAGAAACGGGTCGAGGCCGGATCGGCCGGCACGCCCATGTAGCCGCCATGCTCGGCCCAATACATCGGCCTGATATAGACCGCCGTCTTGCCATCGAACTTCTTCAGGCCATCCCAGGTCAGCCCGACGATCTTGTCGGTGGTCATGGTGGGTTTCAGGCCGAGCGCGATGGCCGAGGCGTTCACCCGCGCGGCGTGAAGCTCGAGGTCGGGCGCCACGCCCTCGAACCAGCGGGCGCCGTCGAAGACGCTGGTGCCGAGCCACATGGCGTGGCTGCGGGGGCCGAGAATGGCGACATTGCCTTCATGCCAGTCGCCGTCGACGAAGGTCCATGTTGCGGATTGCGCCGCTGCCGCCAGTGTCATTGCTCGGTCCGTCCAGATGCTTTTCGCGAAGCGGGCATAGGAAGATGCTTTGAAGGCCGCAGTCAACCGGTATCGCGGAGATTTGTTGAGGCCTGCGGCTCTCGGCCTGGCGGCTATCGCAAGCATCGATTGGCGCTGGCCGCAATCAACGCTTGCGCTCCGCCTGCCCTCGCCTCACAACTGTCGCATGCACCATGCGGCTTATGTTTTCGACGCCTACGGCACGTTGTTCGACGTGCATGCCGCCGTGCGCCGCCACGCCGGCGAGATCGGGCCGGACGGCCAGCTGCTCTCCGACATCTGGCGCGCCAAGCAGCTCGAATATTCCTGGGTCAGGACGCTGATGGGCGCCTATGCCGACTTCTGGCAATTGACCGAGCAGGCGCTGGATTTCGCCCTGCGCAAGGTACCCTCGGTCGACAGGGGGCTGCGGGCCAAGCTGCTGGAGGCTTACTGGCGGCTCGACTGCTATCCGGAGGTGCCGGCCGTGCTCAAGGCGCTCAAGGCGTCCGGCGCTCGGCTGGCGATCCTCTCCAACGGCTCGCCCGAGATGCTCGAAGCTGCGGTCAAGTCGGCCGCGCTCGACCAGGTGCTGGACGACATCTTTTCGGTCGATCAAGTCAGGCGCTTCAAGACCGACCCCTCGACCTACGACATGGTGACCACCGGCTGGCGCCTCTATCCGGATGCGGTGTCGTTCCAATCGTCCAACCGCTGGGACGTGGCGGGGGCCGCCAAGTTCGGCTTCCGCACGGTGTGGATCAACCGCGCCAACCAGCCTGACGAATACCGCGATTTCATGCCGGGATTGATCCTGCCGTCGCTCGAAGGCCTGCTGACCGCTTGAGGTAGGTTGGCATTCAGGGGATGCCGACTTGACCTGGATCTCAACATAGCTTGGGGTCGCCAGGCCGCATGTGGCCGTGGCGCAACAGGCCGGATGCGGTCACAGCTTTGCCTTTGTTTGTCCACCCTGAGGCCAGAATCGGAACCGCCTATCGCCGCCAACTGTTAAAGGCGAGAGTGCTCCCGTTAACAGTCCGCACCGGCGCATTTATGCTTTGTTGCGACTTGAGACCTAAAAAAGGCAACCATGTTCACATCCGATCCGTCCTCCCTTCGCCTCAGCCGCCGCGGCTTTCTCAATGCCGCGGCGCTCGGCGCCGCCTCGGTCGCCGTTTCGGCTTGCGCCACGACGAGGCCGGAACCAGTCGAGCCGCCGCCGCCGGCCTATGTCGAGCCGCCGCTGGGCGACTATGCGACGATGTACGGCCCGATCTCGGACAGCGGTTTCGAAGTGCCGGCCATACCGTTCCAGAAGATCGATCCGCAGTTCCTGCGCCAGATCGTTCCCGATCCGACTGGCCAGAAGCCGGGCACCATCGTCGTCGATACGACCGGCCATCACCTCTATCTGGTGCGTGAGGGCGGCCAGGCGATCCGCTACGGCGTCGGCCTCGGCCGTGCCGGCTTCGAATGGGCGGGCGACGCGGTGGTGCAGTGGAAGCAGAAGTGGCCAAAATGGACGCCGCCGGACGAGATGGTCGCCCGCCAGCCGGAGCTGAGGGAGTACAGCGCCGACAATGGCGGCATGCCCGGCGGGCTGAAGAACCCGCTCGGCGCGCGCGCGCTCTATCTGTTCCAGGGGAATGTGGACACGCTCTACCGCCTGCACGGCTCGCCGGAATGGAACTCGATCGGCAAGTCGGTGTCGTCGGGCTGCGTTCGCCTGATCAACCAGGACATCATCGATCTCTACGATCGCGTGCCCTCGAAGACGCCGGTGATCGTTACCGCCGATGTCGGCCAGCCGATGGTGGCGAGCGCCAATCGCAAAGCCATTCCGATCGACGCCGGCGTGCCCGATGGATCGATCCTGCTTGGGCCGATAAGGCGCGATACCGACGAGCTCTTCTGAAGCCTGATCTCGTCAGCGGTGCGCGGCCAGCACGGTCGCCAGCATTGCAACACCGCGTCTCAGTGCCTCCACGTCGAGCCCGGCATAGCCGAGGATGAAGCCGGCCGTTTCAGGTCGCGGCTCGGTTGGGTCATAGAGCGGCGATACCGGATAGAGGCCGATCCCGGCGGCGCGCGCAGCCGCGATGATCGCCGGCTCGCGTTCGGCATCGATGCCGTTCATCCAGGCGACGACATGCAGTCCGGTGTCGGCTCCCGCGACGGAGACTCCTGCACCCAGATGTTCGGACAACGCCTGCAGCAGGGCCTCCCTGCGCTCGGCGTTCTTCCTGCGAATGCTGCGGACGTGACGCTCATAAGCGCCGCTCGCCAGCAGGTCGCCCAGTATGTCTTGTTCCAGCATCGGAGCATGCCGGTCGGTCAGCCGTTTCGCCTCGCTGAATACCCGGCACAGGCTGGCGGGAACGACGAGATAGCCGAGCCTCAGAGTCGGCGAAAGCGTCTTGGACAGCGTGCCGATATAGATGACGGAGTCAGGATCGAGGGCCCGCAGCGGCGGGATGGGGGAGATGTCGTGACGGTATTCGCCATCGTAATCGTCTTCGACGATGTAGGCGCCTGTAGCCTTGGCCCAGGCCAGGAGGGCGCGCCGGCGCGTCGCGGAAAGCACGCTACCGAGCGGAAACTGATGCGACGGCGTCACGCAAGCAAGGCGGGCCGGCGGCAAGGCATCCGTCCTCAGCCCGTCGGCGTCGACCGCAACGGGCCGGGCGATGCCGCCTGCCGCCACGAAGGCATTACGGGCCATTAGATAGCCCGGGTTCTCGATCACAAACCGGTCGCCGGGGTCAAGCAGCAGCCGCGCGCAGAGGTCGAGCCCTTGCTGGGAGCCGTTGACGATGACGATCTGGTCCGGCGTGCAATTGATGCCGCGAGCGCGCCAGAGATAGCCCTGAAGCGCGCCGCGGGCGGCAAGGGACCCCTGAGGGTCGCCATAGCGCAGCCGCGCGGGGCGTCGCAAAATGGCTTTGTTCGACGCCCGCCTCCAGGCCAGCACCGGGAAGTCCGCCCCGGACAGGTCGCCATAGCGGAAATCGGCAAGCTTGGCCGGCTGCATTTCCGCCGGCGCAGGCAGGGCGACGAGGCGGCGGGCGAATGCCGAGAGGTTGCGGGGCTGAGCGGTCGCGAGGGGCGTCTCCATCGATGGCGCTTCCAGCCCCGAGGCCACGATCGCGCGTGCTCCCGGCCGGATGATCAGATAGCCTTCGGCGTCGAGCTGGCTATAGGCGGCCGTCACCGTGGTGCGTGAGGCGCCCCATTCGGCGGCAAAGACCCGCGTCGACGGCAGGCGGTCGCCAGGCCGATAGGCGCCGCTGTGCACCTGCGCCTTGATCGCCGCGATGATCCGGCGCGCGACGCCATCCTTCTCCAACTGGACCACAGAGAACCTACGAAACTGGATATTTCCACCAAGCCAGACTTGCGGCATCGTCGCCTGCAACGCAAGGAGTTTCGCCATGTACATACCGCCCGCCTTCCGTGATGACGACAAGGAGAGCCTGAGAGCAACGATCCGCGCCGCGCGGCTGGCGACGCTGGTCACCGCCACGACGGAAGGACCGCAGGCGACGCCGTTGCCACTTCTTCTCGACGAGAACGAGGGCGAGCACGGCGTGATCAACGGCCATGTCGCGAAGGCAAATCCGCAGTGGCGCGCACCGGTATTGGGCGACGGCCTGGCGATCTTCATGGGACCGGACGCCTATGTGACGCCGGCGTGGTATCAGGCCAAGCAGGAAACCGGGAAGGTCGTGCCGACCTGGAACTATGTCGCCGTCCATGCCTATGGACCGATTGAATTCTTCGACGATGCCGACAGGCTGCTCGACGTGGTGACGCGTCTCACCACCCTCCACGAAGACGGCCGCGCCTCGCCCTGGGCCGTATCGGATGCGCCGCCGGATTTCATCCAGGCGCAACTGAAGGGGATTGTTGGCCTGCGCATGCCGATCACGCGGCTCGAAGGCAAGCGCAAGATGAGCCAGAACCGCAACGCTGCCGATCGTGCCGGTGTCGTGTCTGGCCTCGCCGCGAGCGATCGTCCGTCGGACCGTGAGGTGGCTCCGCTCATCCCGGTGTGAATCCGTCATACGCGGATGAGCCAATTCGCCTGGTTTTCGCCGCGGCTTCCTGCTCGCGATCACGCAGGAAGGATTGATCACGGCAGCGCTCTGTCACCCCGCTTGAAGCGACCTCCGCCCTTCTCGTGCAGACATCCTACCGCCCCCTGGCCAGGCTGCCCAGAATCCCGCGCACGATCGCGCGGCCGACGGACGAGCCGACCGAGCGCACCACCGACTTGATTGCCGCTTCGGCCACCGTCTGGCGGTTCGAGGGGCGTGGCGCCGGGGCGCGGCGGCCGCCGGACTGCGGAGCGGGATCGTCGCCGAAACCGGGAATCGTCCAGCGCGAGCGGCCGCTGTCGGCCTGTTGCGCCTGCTCTTCGGCCTCCTGCGCCTCTTTCGCTTTCTTCTGCAGCAGCTCGAAGGCCGATTCGCGGTCGATCACCTGGTCGTATTGGCCCGAAACCGGGCTTTCGGCGATCAACTGGCGGCGCTCGTCAGGCGTGATCGGGCCGAGCCGTGACGATGGCGGGCGGATCAGCGTGCGCTGGACCATGGAGGGCACGCCCTTGGCCTCCAGCGTCGAGACCAGCGCCTCGCCGGTGCCGAGCTGGGTGATCGCGGTCATGCAGTCGAAATCGGGGTTGGGGCGGAACGTCTCGGCCGCCGTCCTCACCGCCTGCTGTTCGCGCGGCGTGTAGGCGCGCAGCGCATGCTGGACGCGGTTGCCGAGCTGGGCCAGAACCTTCTCGGGAATATCCAGCGGGTTCTGGGTGACGAAATAGACGCCGACGCCCTTGGAGCGGATCAGTCGCACCACCTGCTCGACACGGTCGACCAGCACCTTCGGCGCGTCCTCGAACAACAGATGCGCCTCGTCGAAGAAGAAGACCAGCTTCGGCTTGTCCGGATCGCCGACCTCGGGCAATTCCTCGAACAGCTCCGACATCAGCCAGAGCAGGAAGGTGGCGTAGAGGCGCGGGTTCATCATCAGCTTGTCGGCAGCAAGCACGCTGATGGCGCCACGGCCGTCGCGCGTGGTGCGCATGATGTCGGCGATGCGCAGCGCCGGCTCTCCGAAGAAATTCGCCGCGCCCTGCTGTTCCAGCACCAGCAGCGTGCGCTGGATGGCGCCGACGGACGGCTTGGTGACATTGCCGTATCGGGCGCTGAGCTCATCGGCGCGCTCGGCGATGTTGGCTAGCAGCGCCTGCAGATCCTTGAGGTCGAGCAGAAGCAGGCCTTCCTCGTCGGCGATGCGGAAGGCGATGTTCATGATGCCTTCCTGCGCTTCGGTGAGGTTCATCAGCCGCGACAGCAAGAGCGGTCCCATCTCCGAAGTCGTGGCGCGGATCGGGTGGCCCTGTTCGCCGAACAGGTCCCAGAAGATGACCGGGAATTCCTGGAAGTCGTAAGGGTCGAGCTTGATCTGCTCGGCGCGCTTGACCAGGAAATCCTTGGCCTCGCCCATCATGGCGATGCCGGAAAGATCGCCCTTGATGTCGGCGCAGAAGACCGGCACGCCGGCGTTGGAAAAACCCTCGGCGAGGATTTGCAGGCTGACCGTCTTGCCGGTGCCGGTGGCGCCGGTGACCAGGCCGTGGCGGTTGCCATATTGCAGCAGAAGCTGCTCGGGGCGCTGGTAGCTGTCGTCGGGCTTGCGGCTGGCGCCGATGAAAATGCTCTTGTCGTCAGCCATATGTCCGGTCTCCGCAACCTGATGAAGTTAAAAGCAAAGGGCCCTCGCTGAGGTATAGTGAGGCGACACGGCAGCGACAATGCTCCAATCGCGAATCGGGCTTTCAGTCGGAGTCTGGAACTCAACCCAAATCCCGACTTGCCGGGCTTCCTGCAGCTTGCGGACTTTGCGCATGTTTGGCAATCGGTCGGTGGTTCACCCGGCCGCATGCGTGGCGCATTGTGATATCGGACAGGGAACCTTAGACTGACGGTTCGAATTGATGCGGCAGCAAAAATCAGGAGTGCGGATGGGCGCCGGCGCCTTGACCAGGGAAGTCGACCTTCAGAACGCTGACCGCCAGCGCTGGCTGGCGCTCGCCGAAAAGGCGCTTGCCGGCGGCTCCTTCGAGGACAGGCTGGTCTCCCACAGCGACGACGGCATCCGCATCGAGCCGCTCTATGAGCGCTCGGCCACGGCCGAACCGATGGTCAGGGCAAATCCCGGAGCGCCCTGGATCGTCAGCCAGCGCGTCGACGATCCGGATATTGGCCGCGCCAAGGCGCAGGCACTGGACGATGTCGCGCAAGGCGCGACTGGCCTGTCGCTGGTTTTCGAGGGCGCGCCGAACGCTTTCGGCTATGGTCTGCCGCGAACGGCCGAGGCGCTGGAAGCGGTGCTCGACGGCGTGCCGCTCAACCGCGTCCAGGTCCGCATCGATGCCCATCCCTGGAGCCGTGCGGTGGCCGACTGGCTGGTGGCATTCCTCGGCAAGCGCCGCTCGGATCCGGCCAAGCTCAACCTTTCCTTCGGCATCGATCCGGCGGCGATCTTCGCCGGCACCGGCCGGCTGCGCATGTCGATCGAAGCGCTGCAGGAATCGATGCCGCAGTCGATGGCGCATTTCTTCTCGATGGGGGTGCCCGGCGTGTTGCTCGAGGCCGACGGGCGCGTCTTCCACAATGCCGGCGCCACCGAGGCGCAGGAGCTCGGCACGATGATGGCGTCGGCGGTCTCCTATCTCAGGATGTTCGAGAAGGCGCGCCAGCCGCTGGTCTATGCCGCACCCCATATCGGCTTCGCGCTCAGCGTCGACCAGGACCAGTTGCTGTCGATGGCCAAGGTGCGCGCCTTGCGCCGGCTGTGGGCGCGGATCCAGGAAGCCTGCTCGATCCCGGCCTCGACGGCCAGCATCCACGCCGAGACGTCCTATCGCATGATGACGGCGGCGGACCCTGAGACCAACATATTGCGCACGGCGATCGCCTGTTTCGCGGCCGCCGCCGGCGGGGCCGATTCGATCTCCATCCTGCCGCATACAATCGCGCATGGGCTGCCAGCCGGCTTTGCCCGCCGCGTCGCCCGCAACGCGCAGCTGATCATGGCCGAGGAAAGCCACGTCGATCATGTCGCCGACCCCGCTGGCGGATCGGGCGCCGTCGAGGCGCTGACCAATGATCTCTGCGCGGCCGCCTGGCAAGAATTCCAGCGCATCGAGGCCGAAGGCGGCGTGCTGGCGAGCCTGCAGCAGGGCTACATCCAGAACCGCGTCCAGACCGCCGCTGCGAAGCGCAACGCCGAATACCGGACGGGCGCGCGCGCCATCGTCGGCACGACGCTGTTCCGCGCGGGCAGCGAACGCCCGGTCGAAACACTGCCGGCGGAGCGGCGACCGGCGCTGACGGAAGGCGTCGCGACCTGCGAGCCGCTGTTTCCGGTGCGCATCGATCAGTCGATCGGAGCCGGCGCATGATCCCCGATTTCAGCCAGATCGGCTGGTCTGCTCCGCGCCGCGCGCCGGTCGAGCTCAAGGGCCAGCGGATGACGCCGGAAGGCATCGCCGTGAAGCATCTCTACACGCAGGGCGATCTCAAGGGCCTCGCCAATCTCGATACCTATCCCGGCATGGCGCCCTTCGTGCGCGGCCCCTATCCGACAATGTACGTCCAGCAGCCCTGGACGATCCGGCAATATGCCGGCTTCTCAACGGCGGAAGAGTCGAACGCCTTCTACCGGCGCAACCTGGCGGCCGGGCAGAAGGGCCTGTCGGTCGCTTTCGATCTCGCCACGCATCGCGGTTATGACAGCGACCATCCGCGCGTCGCAGGCGATGTCGGCATGGCGGGGGTCGCCATCGATTCCATCCTCGACATGCGCCAGCTGTTCGACGGCATTCCGCTCGGCGAAATGACGGTGTCGATGACCATGAACGGCGCGGTGCTGCCGGTCATGGCGCTCTACATCGTGGCGGCGGAGGAACAGGGAGTTGCGCAAAAGGATCTGGCCGGGACCATTCAGAACGACATTCTGAAGGAGTTCATGGTCCGCAACACCTACATCTACCCGCCGAAACCCTCGATGCGGATCGTGTCGGACATCTTCGCCTACACGTCGCGCAACATGCCGAAGTTCAACTCGATCTCGATCTCGGGCTACCATATGCAGGAGGCCGGCGCGACGGCGGACCTCGAGCTCGCCTACACCATCGCCGACGGCATCGAATATGCCCGCGCCGGCGTCGCTGCCGGGCTCGACATCGACCGCTTCGCGCCGCGGCTTTCCTTCTTCTGGGCCGTCGGCATGGACTTCTTCATGGAGGTTGCCAAGCTCAGGGCCGCGCGCCTGCTGTGGTCGAGCCTGATGAAGAAGAATTTTGCGCCCAAGGACGAGCGCTCGCTGTCGCTGCGCACCCACTGCCAGACGTCGGGCTGGTCACTGACGGCGCAGGATCCCTACAACAACATCACCCGCACGATGATCGAGGCGATGGCGGCGACGCAAGGCCATACGCAGTCGCTGCACACCAACTCCTTCGACGAGGCGATGGCCCTGCCGACGGACCATTCGGCCCGCATTGCCCGCAACACGCAGCTCATCCTGCAGAAGGAATCCGGCACCACGCGCATCGTCGACCCGTGGGGCGGCTCCGCCTTCGTCGAGCGGCTGACGCATGACCTGGCGGCGCGCGCGCTCGCCCATGTCGAGGAGGTCGAGAGCCTCGGCGGCATGGCGGCGGCGATCGAGAAAGGCATTCCGAAGCTGCGCATCGAGGAAGCCGCGGCCCGCACCCAGGCGCGCATCGATTCCGGCGAGCAGACGCTGGTCGGCGTCAACGCGCATCGGCCGCAAACCGACATCGAGGTCGACGTGCTGAAGATCGACAATGCCGAGGTCAAGGCCAGGCAGTTGGCGAAGCTGCAGCGGCTGAAGGGCACGCGCGACGTCGGCGCGGTCGAGAGCGCGCTTGCCGCGTTGACGCGGGCGGCCGAGAGCGACGAGAACCTGCTGGAATTCGCCATCCGCGCGGCGCGCGCCAACGCGACCGTCGGCGAGATTTCGCTGGCACTGGAAAAGGTTTTTGGGCGTCATGTCGCCGCGGTGCAGACGATCTCCGGCGTCTACCGCGATGCGCTCGGCGACAATCCGGCGGTCGACAGGTTGGGGGACAAGATCGCGGCGTTTGAGGAGAAATCCGGTGGCAAGCCGCGCATCCTGGTTGCCAAGATGGGTCAGGACGGCCACGACCGCGGCCAGAAAGTGATCGCCACCGCCTTTGCCGATCTCGGCTTCGACGTCACCGTCGGTCCGATGTTCCAGACGCCCGAGGAGATCGCGAAACTGGCGGTCCAGCACGACGTCGACATCATCGGCGCCTCCTCGCTCGCGGCCGGACACCTGACGCTGATCCCGGAACTCAAGGAATCGCTGAAGAAGCTCGGCCATGGCGACATGCTGATCGTCGCCGGCGGCGTGATCCCGCCGCAGGACTATGATGCGGTGCTGAAGGCGGGTGCGGCGGAAATCTTCCCGCCGGGCACGGTCATTCCGGAAGCGGCGGACAGGCTGATGGACCGGCTGCTGGCGGCGGCATGAGGCCGTTATAATTCCTGTTGCAACAATCGGCGTCTGGCGTTATAATCGGCGTTGCAACAGGATGATCCGTCATGAACACCACCATTCGCAAAATCGGCAATTCCGAAGGGCTGATCCTGCCGAAGGAACTTCTCGACCGGGTGAACCTGAAGGCGGGCGACAATGTGGTCGTCGTCCAGGAGGGTCAGGAGCTTCGCTTGCGCCGCCTTGAGGACTCTGCCGAAGAATTCGAACGCAAGATGAAGATCGCGCGTGAGCGGATGAAGAAATACGAGGTTGCCTACCGCGCGCTCGCGAAATGACCGCGCATCATTCGCGAGAATTCGTGGAGGCGATGCACGCCGAGCAGTTGCGCCTTCACGGCGGTGCGCCGGGCATTCGTGACGAAGGCATGCTGGAATCAGCGCTTGCTAGGCCTCAGCAGAAGGAGGCCTATGGAGAGCCCGATCTTTGCGAACTGGCGGCCGCTTATCTCTTTGGCATCGCAAAGAACCACCCATTCGTCGACGGCAACAAGCGCACCGCTTTTGCCGCAGCCGATTTGTTTCTCTACTTCAATGGATTGAGTGTCGAGGCCGAGCAGGAGGACGTCATCCAAATGGTGATGATGGTTGCAGCGGGTGAAATCGACGAAGCCGGGGCCGCGGCATTCTTCCGCGACCATGTCGTCAGGCTGGAAGACTAGCTCTCAGCCTTGTCCGAAAGCTTGGTGATCTCCCACTCCTTGCCGTTGACCGACGCGATGTCGCCAAGCTTCTTGCCGAACAGCGCCACTGCCATCGGCGAGACATGGGAAATGCTGCCCTTTGAGGGATCGGCCTCGTCCTCGCCGACGATCTTCCAGTGCACTTTCTTGCCGTCATCGCCTTCCAGCGTGACGCCCATGCCGAAGCGGACCACGTCGCTGCCGGGCTCGGGCACGGAAAGCTCCGCACTCTCGCGCCTGGCGGTCCAGTAGCGCAGGTCGCGCGACACGAGCGCGATGCGCTCGCGGTCGGCTCGCCTCTCGGCCTTGCCCAATTCGTCGCGCAGTCCTTCGAGTTCCTGATCGATCATTGCCAAGCCACGCTCCGTCACCAGGTTGCGGTGCTGGCTGATCGGACGCTCGCCAATGCCGGCGATGGCGTTTTCGCTGTCTTCTTCGCGGGTAAAAGCTCTGCTCATGCAATGAACTTAGGCCCGGTGCCGCCTCTGTACAAGCTGTAGTCCGACGGCAGGCCTGGCACGATTCCTGCGACAGGGATGGCAAACGCCAGGACCTGTGCCGATGTTGAACAGACGAATGCTGCTCGCCCAGACCGCCGGCTTTGCCATTGCGGGCCTTTGCGCTGGCAAAGTCTCGGCCAAGGTGCTGCCCGGCATCGCGAAAGCCTCGATGCGCGGTTCGATCAACGCCACCGAGCTCGGCGTGCAACCAGGCACGCTTGACGACCAGAGCAAGGCCTTCACCAAGCTCCTCAACGACGCCAGCGAGCGCGACGCGCCGGTGTTTTTGCCGCAGGGCACCTATGTCGTGTCCAACCTCAAGCTGCCAGCGCGCCTGCGCCTGAGCGGCGTGCCGGGCGCCACGCGCATCGTCTATGGCGGCAACGGCCATCTGATGATGGTCGAGCAGGCCGAGCATATCGAACTCGGCGGGCTGGTGTTCGACGGCTCGAACCGCTGGCTGGCCGACTATGCGCAAGGCCTGCTCGACCTGCGTCGCGTCGGCCATCTCGTCATCGACAATTGCCAGGTCACCGGCAGCGGCAAGAACGGGCTGGCGCTGGAGCATGTTTCGGGCCGCGTCGGGCGTTGCGACATTTCCGGCGCGGCGGACGCCGGCATCTATTCGGTCGAAGCCGGCGGGCTGGAGATCTCCGGCAATACGGTTTCCGACTGCGCCAATGGCGGCATCCTCGTGCATCGCTGGCAGCAGGCGGAAGACGGCACCCTCGTCAGTGGCAACCGCGTCGAGCGCATCGGCGCCAGGAGCGGCGGCACCGGCCAGAACGGCAACGGCATCAACGCCTTCCGCGCCGGCAATGTCGTGATCTCGGGCAACATCGTCTCGGACTGCGCCTTCTCGGCGATCCGCGCCAACAGCTCCAGCAATCTGCAGGTCACCGGCAACACCTGCTCGCGCTCGGGCGAGACGGCGCTCTATTCGGAATTCTCCTTCGAAGGCGCGGTCATCGGCAACAACATCATCGACGGCGCCGCCAACGGCATCTCGATCGTCAATTTCAACGAAGGCGGCCGCATGGGCGTGTGCGCGAACAACATCGTGCGCAACCTGTCGACGGTCGGCCCCTACCCCGCCGACGCGCCCGGCTTCGGCGTCGGCATCAGCGTCGAGGCCGACACCACCGTGTCGGGCAATGTCGTCGAGAACGCGCCGCTCTATGGCATGCAGATCGGCTGGGGGCCTTATCTGCGCAATGTCGTTGCCACCGGCAACATCATCCGCAAGGCCGGGACCGGCATTGCGGTGTCGGTGGTCGAGGGCGCAGAAACGGCCATCATCTCGGACAATGTCATCGATGGCGCGCTGAACGGCGCTATCGTCGGCCAGCGCTGGGCCGATCCGGCGACCGCCGACCTCGCCCAGTCAGGCAATGCCGGCTATGCGCATCTGACCGTTGAGCGCAACCACGTCAGTTGAGCGCAGCCGTCGGCCGTAGCGTGCCAACCTTGGCGCCAATCCGGCTTTCGACGGGGCGATGGGCGAGCTCCATCAGTTTTGCGGCGAGGCCTTCGTCGCCACGCAGCAGCCTGGCCAGCACCGCGGCGATCATCACCTCGGCGGCGCGGCCGGCGCCGTCGTCGCATTTCAGCGCAATGCCGAGGCCAAGCTCGGGAACGGCGGCGCAATAGACGCCCTCTGCACCGGTCTTGACGAAGATGCGGCCGGGCGCCGCCTGCATCAGCGCGACATCGGCGCCGCCGCTGCCGGAGACCAGGAAGGGCTCGGCCATGCAGGCGGACAAGAGCCGCTTCGCCGCCCTGGCCCGCTCCGGCGCAAAGCCCCTGCCCGTCGCCATGCGGGCAAAGCCGAGCGCGAAGCTCTTTAGCGGCACGGCATAGGTCGGGATGGAACAGCCGTCGGTGCCGCAGTGGTCGACGTCATGG
>NZ_RZOS01000409.1:0-5140 GCF_004022605.1 Mesorhizobium sp. M4B.F.Ca.ET.089.01.1.1 | reverse complement strand
CCTTGGTGTCGTAGCCGGCCTCGAAGGCGGCGGCGCGCGGAATTACCGAGCCCGCCTCGCCGACCGGGTCGACGCAGCCGAAGATGATGTCGTCCACAGTGCCGGTGTCGAGGCCGTTGCGGTCGCGCAGCGCCTCGAGCGTTTTGGCGGCGAGCCGCACCGCCGGCACCTCGTGCAGCGAGCCATCCTTCTTGCCCCTGCCGCGCGGCGTGCGCACGGCGTCATAGACGTAAGCTTCGGCCATTTTCCTGCTCCTTGGGTTTGCCGCTCGGCGCGCTCAGAGCGAGCGCCCGATCAGCAATTTCATGATCTCGTTGGTGCCGCCGTAGATGCGCTGGACGCGCGCGTCGCGGTACATGCGGGCGATCGGGTATTCATTCATGTAGCCATAGCCGCCGTGCAATTGAAGGCACTCGTCGACCACCTTGCCCTGCAGGTCGCTAAGCCAGTATTTGGCCATCGAGGCGGTGACCGGATCGAGGCCGCCATCGATGTGGCGGGCGACGCAGTCATTGTAGAAGACGCGGCCGATCGTGGCCTCGGTCTTCAGCTCGGCCAGCTTGAACTGGGTGTTCTGGAAATCGATGACCGCCTTGCCGAAGGCCTTGCGCTCCTTGACGTAGTCGATGGTCAAGGCGAGCGCGCGTTCGATCATGGCGATCGCGCCGGTACCGATCTGCAGCCGCTCCTGCGGCAATTGCTGCATCAGCTGGACAAAACCCTTGCCTTCCTCGTGGCCGAGCAGGTTCGAGGTCGGCACGCGCACGTCGTTGAAAAACAGTTCGGAGGTATCGTTGGCCTTCAGGCCGATCTTATCGAGGTTGCGGCCGCGCTGAAAACCTTCGACCTGGTCGGTCTCGACGACGATGAGCGAGGTGCCCTTGGCGCCCTTTTCCGGATCGGTCTTGGTGACGACGATGATCAGGTTGGCGAGCTGGCCGTTGGTGATGAAGGTCTTGGAGCCGCTGATCTTGTAGTGGTTGCCGTCCTTCTCGGCGCGCGTCTTGACGCCCTGCAGGTCGGAGCCGGCGCCGGGCTCGGTCATGGCGATGGCGCCGATCAGTTCGCCGGTCGCGAGCTTGGGCAGCCATTTCTTCTTCTGCTCCTCGGAGCCGTAATGGAGGATGTAGGGGGCGACGATCGAATTGTGCAGGCCGATGCCGAAACCGTCGACGCCGACATGGCCGATCGCCTCGATGATGGCGCTCTCATGCGCGAAGGTACCGCCGGAGCCGCCATACTCCTCCGGCATCGAGGCGCAGAGCAGGCCGGCCGCGCCTGCCTTCAGCCAGCTCTCGCGGTCGACCATCTCGTTCTTCTCGAACTCGTCGTAGCGCGGCGCGATCTCTTCCGACATGAAGCGCGACGCCATGTCGTAGAGCATGCCGACCTCGTCCGCCGCCCAGGCGGGTTTTGGCAAGCCAAGAATTTCGGCTGGATTTGTCGCCACGATTTCCTCCGCGTTCCGACAGTTGTGGGCCGGCCTTGCCGGCCCGCCGAACCTAGAACGCTTCCGCCGGCAGCGCCATTAGCGTGTCCGCGCCACTGGAAATGCGGGCAAGCCGCGTCGCCGTCTCCGGCATGATCCGCTCCATGAAGAAGCGCGCGGTCACCAGCTTGTTGTCGTAGAAGGACGCGGCGCCATTGGCGCGTTCCGCCAGCTTGACGCCCGCGGCCCTGGCCATCTGCGCCCACATATAGCCCAGCGCCACCAGGCCGAAGAGATGCATATAGTCGGTCGAGGCGGCGCCCGCATTGTCAGGCTTGGCCATGGCGTTCTGCACCAGCCACATGGTCGCCGCCTGCAGGTCGTTGAGACCCTTCTTCAGCGCCTTGGTGAAGGGCGCCAGCTTCTCGTCGGCGCGGTTCTCCTCGCAGAACTCGGCGACCTCCTTGAAGAAGGCCTGCACCGCGCGGCCGCCATTCTGCGCCAGCTTGCGGCCGACGAGGTCGAGCGCCTGGATGCCGTTGGCGCCCTCGTAGATCATGGCGATGCGGGCATCGCGCACGAACTGGCTCATGCCATGCTCTTCGATGTAGCCATGGCCGCCGAAGACCTGCTGCGCCATCACGGCGTGGTCGAAGCCCTTGTCGGTGAGCACGCCCTTGACCACCGGCGTCAGCAGGCCGGTGTAGTCGTCAGCCGCCTGGCGGTCCTTGTCGTCGCCGGCGCGGTGCGCGACGTCCGACTTGATCGCCGTCCACAGCGCCAGCGCGCGGCCGGCCTCGTTGAAAGCCTTCATGGTCATCAGCGAGCGGCGGATGTCGGGATGGACGATGATCGGGTCGGCCTTCTTGTCCGGCGCCTTGGCTCCGGACAGCGAACGGCCCTGCAGCCGGTCCTTGGCGTAGGAGACGGCGTTCTGGTAGGCGATCTCCGACAGGGAAAGCCCCTGCAGGCCGACGCCGAGCCGGGCCTCGTTCATCATCGTGAACATGGCCTTCAGCCCGCCATTGGCCTCGCCGAGCAGCGTGCCTTCGGCCTCGTCATAGTTCATGACACAGGTCGAATTGCCGTGGATGCCCATCTTTTCCTCGATCGAGCCGCAGGAGACGGTATTCCTCTGACCGGGATTGCCCGAGGCATCGAGCTTCAGCTTCGGCACGATGAACAGCGAAATGCCCTTCACGCCTTCCGGCGCCCCTTCGATGCGGGCCAGCACCAGGTGGACGATATTGTCCGACATGTCGTGCTCGCCGGCGGAGATGAAGATCTTCTGGCCGGAGATCCTGTAGGTGCCGTCGGCGTTCGGCACCGCCTTGGAGCGCAGCAGGCCGAGATCGGTGCCGCAATGCGGCTCGGTGAGATTCATGGTGCCGGTCCAGGCGCCCTCGACCAGCTTCGGCAGCCAGGTCGCCCTCTGCTCGTCGGTGCCGTGGGTGATGATGGCGGCGATGGCCCCTTGCGTCAGGCCCGGATACATCATCAGCGCCATGTTGGCAGAGACCATATATTCGGAGACCGCCGTGTGGACCGTGTAGGGCAGGCCCTGGCCGCCGAACTCGGCCGGCGCGGCGAGCCCCATCCAGCCACCCTCGCGATACTGGTCAAAAGCCTCCCTGAAGCCCTTGGGCGTCGTCACCGAGCCGTCGCCATGGCGCACGCAGCCTTCCATGTCGCCGACACGGTTCAGCGGATGCATGACGTTCTCGGCAAGCTTGGCGCCTTCGGCAAGGATCGCCTCGAGTACATCGGGCGTCGCGTCGGAGAAGCCGGGAAGGTTGGAATAGCGCTGATAGCCCAGCACGTCGTTGAGCACGAACAGCGTGTCCTGGATCGGCGCCCTGTAGATCGTCATGCCTTCCTCCACCCTTGCGGTCTGGCCCTGCCAGCAAGTTCTCGATCAAAGCGCAGATCGGAGGCTGAGCCAATGTCGACGCCCCGATAGCAAATATTGACGTTTGCGTAAACGTCAATCTTGTCGCAGCCGGAAAATTTTCGATGCGTGGCCGCAAAAGATAAAGAGCCGCGCAACCCAGGTCGCGCGGCTCTCATTCGTCATCTGCTTTGCCGGAAATCGGCGAAGCGATTAACCGGCGGCGCTCGCCTGCGGCGCGCGATCCATCAGCATCTGGCGCACCGCCGTCATCGAAGTGCTCAATTCGTTGATGGCGTCGTCGATCAGCGCCCGCTGCTTCTGCAAGCGGGCGAGCTGCTTCTCTGACTTGTCGAGCGCCAGCCGCAACTGCTTGGTGTTGGAGCCGGTCGGATCGTAGAGATCCATCATCTGCTTGACGTCGCGCAACGAGAACCCGACCTTGCGGCCGAGCAGGATCAGCTTCAGCCGTGCCCTGTCGCGGCGCGTGTAGAGACGGGTCGAACCGTCGCGCTTCGGGTTGAGCAGGCCCTTGTCCTCGTAGAAACGCAGCGTGCGCAACGTCACGCCGTATTTCTTGGCCATCTCGCCGATGCGGACAAGGTCCTCGCCGGTTTCAGTCGATATGTCATTGGTGTTGGCCGCGGCTTCGCCGGCCGAAACAAGTTTCATGGTCACTGGCTTTCCCCGTCTGGTGGCGACGCGGTCCCGGACCTTGCGTCGCCTGAGTGGAAGCGGGGGCGTGCTTCCAGTCGTGGTTTCAACAAAAAAATCGCAAAAGGCGGGATCTGCGCACCTCTTACGTTTACGTCAATTCTATACCGATTGCCGGCTCATGACGCAAGGGCGTTCTAGGCTAAGAACGTTATGCCGCACCCATTGGCGGGCGATCCTGAAATCCGGAACGGTTTTTGAGGAGGCGCTCCGGGAACGGAAAGGCATATGCAAGTTCTTAAGCTTGGTTAACGCGTTGTTTACCACGTTGGGTGAAATGTGCGCATGTCGGTCACCCGTGGTTATCCTGTAGCGAATTTTTCACGGTTTTCGAAGCGCGGGCGAAAGGCCCGGGAGGCTTGGCCTCCGCCGCAGCAGAACCGCGCGGTCGCCTTCGTCCCGGCGGGACTTTGGGGAATCCGGCCAGGAGCCGGCCATTCTGAACACGGGCGCATCGATGAACAGCAAGCGGTCCTATCTCGATACTCTCAATGCCGGCAGGCAGCGCAGGCCGCACACCACGCTCGAGCAGCTGAACCGCTCGCTGGAAACGCTGGAGCAGCGGCTGGAGCGGACGCGCGAGGACACGGCCGAGCGCCTCGACCCTCGCCGCCAGCCGGAACCGCGCTACGCCAGCGCCCAGCCCTTTGGCCAGCAGCCGCGCTGGTATGACGACCCGCAGCCGGCACCGCGGCCAAAAGCGCCGGCGCCCGCGGCGCCCGCCTTCGAACAGAACTATCAGGCGATCGCCCGCGACATCGACCGCGTGCGCGGCCAGGAGGACAGCGTCGCCGTGGTCGGCAAGATCGCCGGCGAGCTGCGCGGCCTGCGCGAGGAATTGCGCCACCAGATGACCGCCGGGTTGAAGCGCGAATTCGACGCGCTTCGCCAGGACATCGAGCGCGCCTTCCAGGCAAATGGCCAGGCGGGCAAGGGCAGCGCCGAGCTCGGCCTCGAATTCGAGCGGCTGTCCGGCGCCATCCAGACGCTGGCCGAGAAGAGCGACGACCGGAGCGTCAACCTGCTCAGGCTCGAGCTGGAGCAGGTCAAGGGCGCGCTGGACACGCTGGCGCGCGAGGAAAGCGTGCGCGCGGTCGACCGCCGCTGGG
>NZ_RZOS01000408.1:0-5152 GCF_004022605.1 Mesorhizobium sp. M4B.F.Ca.ET.089.01.1.1 | reverse complement strand
TCTCCGGACAGCCGCCGGCCACCATCCCTTCCGACGAGCTGATCGGCACATGGTCGGCGAACCTCAAGGGGAGCAAGACCAGCCTGCACCTGCGCACCAACCACCAGGTGGCATTCGACGGCAATGGCGCCACCGTGTCGTCGAACGGCTACGCCTGGAACCGGATGGAAGGCAATGGCGACCCGCTCTGGGAAGTCTGGGGCACCTACGAACACCACCTGGCCCGCACGCAAGCCGGCTGGAAAGTGGATGGGTTCACGTTCCTCATGACGCACGAGCGCGGCAACCCGTGGGTCAAGGCCACTCCCGGCCGCTGAAAGGCGGCGTCAATCTGGATCGGAACAACACCATGACTATGAGCTACTACACGCTCGGCAACAGCGGCCTTCGGGTAAGTCGTCTCGCACTCGGCACCATGACGTTCGGCACCGAATGGGGCTGGGGAGCCGACCGGGAAACCGCCCGCTCGATGTTCGACGCCTATGTCGAGGCAGGCGGCAATTTCTTCGATACGGCCGACCTCTACACCAATGGCACGAGCGAGACCTGGCTCGGCGAATTCGTCGCCCAGCGCGGGCTGCGCGACAAGGCAGTGATCGCCACCAAGTTCACCATGAACACCGAGCTCGGCAATCCAAACAGCGGCGGCAATGGCCGCAAGAACATCATGCGCGCGGTGGAGGCCTCGCTCAGGCGACTCGGCACGGACTACATCGACCTCTACCTGCTTCACGTCTGGGACCGGCTGACGCCGGCCGAAGAGGTCATGCGCACGCTGGACGACCTGGTGCGCGTGGGCAAGGTGCGCCATATCGGTCTGTCGGACGTGCCGGCCTGGTATGCCGGCCGCGCCCAGGCGATTGCCGAATTGCGCGGCTACGAGCCGGTTTCGGCCTTGCAGCTCGAATATTCGCTCGTCGAACGTTCGATCGAGCATGAGTTCGTCCCCTTCGGCACGCGTCACGGGGCGGGCATCATGGTCTGGAGCCCGCTGGCCAGCGGCTTGCTCAGCGGCAAGTATCGGCCGGCGCAGGCCGGAAATGCCGGCCGGCTCGATGGGTTCCGCAACACCACCCATCCGGGGTTCCAGAAATTCACCGAGCGCAACTGGAAGATCGTGGCGGAGCTCGAAAAGGTTGCCGCCGAACTCGGCCGCAGCATGCCGCAGGTGGCGCTCAACTGGGTGGCGACGCAGCCGGGCATCGCCTCGGTCATCCTCGGCGCCACGAAGCTCGGCCAGCTGCAGGACAATCTCGGCGCGCTGGATTTTTCGATTCCCGCCGATCTTCGCGGCAGGCTGGACGAGGCGAGCCGGTCCCCCGCGCCATTCCCCTATTCCTATTTCGGTTTCGAGATACAGGGCCGCGTCACTGGCGGCGCCACGACAGGCGACAAACCTGCGGGCTATGCGTCGCCGGTGCTCATCGAAGGCGAAGCCGTCAGCGTTGCCAGCGACTGATCGGCCGCAGTCCGCAAGCGGGGATTGCGCAGGGGCGCCGCGTGACATCGCGGCGCCCTTCGTGTATCGGAACTCGCATCGCGCCGCTGTTTTGGGCGCGGCGCCTGCGCGAGGGCGGCCACCCCAGGCGCATCACACGCACAATGACGAGGTTCAGATGACGGCGAAGCCCCTCTACCGACGTGTCTTGCTGAAAGCGTCGGGCGAAGCGTTGATGGGCGAGCAGCATTTCGGCATCGATGTCTCGGTCGTCGACCGCATCGCCGCCGATATCGCCGAGGCGCGCGCGATGGGCATCGAGGTTGGTGTCGTCATCGGCGGCGGCAACATCTTTCGCGGCGTGGCGGTTGCGTCCAAGGGCGGCGACCGCGTCACCGGCGACCACATGGGCATGCTTGCCACCGTCATCAACTCGCTGGCGCTGCGCACTTCGCTGAACAAGATCGGCGTCGAGGCCGTGGTGCTGTCGGCAATCGCCATGCCGGAGCTTTGCGAGAGCTTCTCCCAGCGCCAGGCCACTGCCTACATGAATCAGGGCAAGGTCGTCATCTTCGCCGGCGGCACCGGCAATCCGTTCTTCACCACCGATTCGGCCGCGGCGCTGCGCGCCGCCGAAATCGGCGCCGACGCGCTGTTCAAGGGCACCCAGGTGGATGGCGTCTACTCCGCCGATCCCAAGAAGGACCCCAACGCGACCCGCTTCGAGCGCATCAGCCATGCCGAAGTGATCAAACGCGGGCTTTCGATCATGGATACGGCAGCGATTGCACTTGCGCGCGAAAACAACATTCCGATAATCGTCTATTCGATCCACGAGAAGGGTGGTTTTGGCGAGATTCTGAGGGGCGGCGGCCGCTGCACGGTCGTTGCGGACGATTGATCCGGAGCGTGATCCGAACCGGAAGCCCGCTAATGAAAGCGACAGCCGGTTTTCGGAACGAGGCTCGAGCACGGGGCCGTTGCCCTGAACAGTGAACCCGGCAAACGGGTCGAGGAGACGATGATGAGTGGTGAGTTCGACGACCTCAAGCGGCGCATGGACGGGGCGATCGCCGCTTTCCGGCATGATCTGGCCTCGCTGCGCACCGGGCGCGCGTCCAGCAACCTGCTCGACGCGATCCAGGTCCAGGCTTACGGCACCTCGATGCCGATCAACCAGGTGGCGAACGTATCCGTGCCGGAGCCGCGCATGCTTTCGGTGTCGGTCTGGGACAAGGCGATGGTCGGCGCCGTCGACCGTGCGATCCGTGAATCCAATCTCGGCTTCAACCCGATCGTCGACGGCACCAATCTCAGGATCCCGCTGCCCGAACTCAACGAGCAGCGCCGCAAGGAACTGGTCAAGATTTCGCACGGCTATGCCGAGAATGCCCGCGTCGCTGTCCGCCATGTCCGCCGTGACGGCATGGATTTCCTCAAGAAGGCCGAAAAGGACGGCAATATCGGCGAGGACGATCACCGCAAGCGTTCCGACCAGGTGCAGAAACTGACCGACGAGATGATCAGCACCATCGACCATCTGCTTTCCGATAAGGAAGCTGAAATCATGCAGGTTTAGGGTCGGTCCTTCACCGGCCCGAAAGCGAGACCATGGCAACGCCCGCGCATGTCGCGATCATCATGGATGGAAATGGACGCTGGGCCAAGGCGCGCGGCATGCCGCGGCTTGCCGGCCATCGCGCCGGCGTCGAGGCCTTGCGCAAGACGGTGCGCGCCGCGCCTGGCCTTGGTATCTCGTTCCTGACCGTTTACGCCTTCTCGTCGGAAAACTGGTCGCGGCCCAAATCCGAGGTCAGCGACCTGATGGGCCTTTTGAAGCTGTTCATCCGCCGCGACCTTGCCGAACTGCACCAGAACGGCGTGCGGGTGCGAATCGTCGGCGACCGGTCAGGACTGCAGCCGGACATCAGGGGCCTGCTGCAGGAAGCCGAATCGCTCACCGCCGGCAACGAGTCGCTGACGCTGGTCATCGCCTTCAACTATGGCGGGCGTGACGAAATCGTGCGCGCGGCGCGCAAGCTTGCAGCCGCGGCCGTGCGCGGCGAGATCGACAGCGAGGCGATCACGGCGGAGTCCTTTGCCGGCGCGCTCGACACCGACGGCATTCCCGATCCCGAACTGGTCATCCGCACCAGCGGCGAGCTCAGGTTGTCCAACTTCCTCTTGTGGCAAGCGGCTTACAGCGAGCTGGTGTTCCTGCCTTGCTACTGGCCGGATTTCAGCCGCGAGCACCTGGCCGACGCGCTGCGCGACTTCGCCAGCCGCGAGCGCCGTTTTGGCGGGCTTGCCGCCCAAGACGTCGCTTCGTGAGCGGCGGCCAGATGAGCAACCTCCAGCTGCGCGTCATCTCGGCGCTCGTGCTGGCCGCCGTCACGCTCGGGCTCACCTGGCTCGGCGGCTTGCCGTTCCGCTTTCTCTGCACCTTCATCGTCTCCACCATTTTCTATGAGTGGTCACGCATGGCGCGCCCGGCAACCGGCGGTTCCCTGGGCTTCCTGCCGGAGGCGCTGCTGCTGGCCTTCATCGGCTTCCTGATAGCCGGCGTGCCTGCATCCTGGCTGCTCTCGCTCGTCGTGGTCATAGTTGTGGTCACGGCCGCCAGCGCTCAAATGCGCGGGGCGGCGCAATGGGACGCCGGCGGGCTGGCCTATGCGTCTCTCTCCGGCCTGTCGCTGGCGATGCTGCGCGACGGCGACCATTCCGGCCTGATTGCGATCCTCTTCCTGTTCGCCGTCGTCTGGGCGACCGACATAGCGGCTTATTTCGTCGGTCGCGCCGTCGGCGGCCCCAAGCTGGCGCCGTCGATCTCGCCCGGCAAGACGCAGAGCGGGGCGCTCGGCGGCGCCATTGGCGGCGTGATCGCGGGTGTGCTTCTGGCTTCGGTGGCCGGGGTCGGCAATCTCGGCATCCTTGGCCTTGTCGCCCTGGCTTTGTCGGTCGTCTCGCAAGCTGGCGACCTTTTCGAATCCTGGGTCAAGCGTCGCCATGGGCAGAAGGACTCGGGAAACCTGATACCCGGCCATGGCGGCGTCATGGACAGGGTGGACGGGCTTGTCGCGGCGGCGTTCGCCCTGTACGTCATCGGATGGATATCGGCGGGCGCCGATCATCCGGCACAGGGGCTGTTTCCGGTTTGAACCGCATGTCGTAGGGCGAGAGACGGGCTGCGCCACGGATTCGCCTGGATTGATGTCACAGTCGCGGCACGGCCTGCGTCGCGCACGATCTTGAGGACACGACTTGAACGAGATTCTTCACGCGTTGTTCAGCACGGAAGGCTTCGTCCTCGGCACGCTGGTGCCGTTCCTGTTCGTGCTGACCGTGGTGGTCTTCGTGCACGAAATGGGTCACTACCTCATCGGCCGCTTGTGCGGCATCGGCGTGAAGGCCTTTTCGATCGGCTTCGGCCCCGAGCTCTTCGGCTTCAACGACAGCCACGGCACGCGCTGGAAGCTCTGCGCCATACCGCTTGGCGGCTATGTGAAGTTCGTCGGCGACATGAATGCCACGTCGAGCCAGCCGAGCGCCGAGGACCTGGAAACGCTGAGCGCTGCCGAGCGCGCGGTCGCCTTCCACACCCAGCCGATCTGGAAGCGCGCAGCCACGGTGGTGGCAGGGCCGCTGTTCAATTTCCTGCTGACGATCGCCGTCTTTGCCGTGCTGTTTTCCGTCTATGGCCGCCCGGTGCTGGAT
>NZ_RZOS01000407.1:0-5175 GCF_004022605.1 Mesorhizobium sp. M4B.F.Ca.ET.089.01.1.1 | reverse complement strand
CAGCCGCTCCGCCGCCAGTCAGCCAGCCGGCAGCGGCTACCGCCGCACCCGCGGTTCCCGCGCCCGGTGCAACGCCGCCGGCCGATGCTGCCGCACCTGCCGCGCCCGCCGATGCTGCCGCTCCCGCAGCGCCGGCTGATGCGGCCGCTGCTCCGCCAACACCGCCCTCCGGCGCACAGCCCGCGCCGGCAACCGGCGTCGCACCGGCCGCTGGCGCTGCGCCAGCTGCACCGGCCGCCGCGCCAACCGAAACCGCGCTGCCGGTCGGCCAGAAGGCGATCTTCTATGAAGAGCGCACCAGCACCCAGCAGGGCTCGGCCGAGCCCGGCAACATCGTCTGGTCGCTGGTGCAGGAATCGCCGGGCGGCGACCTGCCGCCGGAACCGGCGATCCGCGCCGAGGCGACCATTCCGGGCAAGGACATCCAGCTGCGCATGACTATCAGGCGCAACACCGACCAGACGCTGCCGGCCAGCCACATCATCGAGATGATCTTCCTGACGCCGGAAGGGTTTGACGGCGGCGGCGTCGACAACATCCTGCGCATCGCCATGAAGAGCTCCGAACAGGATGCCGGCAGCCCGCTGATCGGCATCCCGGCCAAGATCGCAGACGGCTTCTTCCTTGTTGCGCTGAACGACACCAAGGCCGACGAGGACGCCAATCTGACGCTGCTCAGGGGCCAGGACTGGATCGACGTTCCGGTCGTCTACAAGACCGGACGGCGGGCATTGCTCACCATGGAAAAGGGCATTCCCGGCGAGAAGGTGTTCGACGAGGCGCTGAAAGCCTGGCAGGCGAAAACGTCGGGATGAGGAAGGGCTGTCGTCGGCTCAGAAGCCTTGGAACAGCCTGGCGGCGAAGACGTCGTAGCGTGACATCAGAACTGCCGATGTTCTTTCAGCGGAACGCCATGCTTGTCGACATAGTCGTTCCAAGCATCCATGGTGGCGCGGTTCTCAAGCTTCCATAGTGGCGTTTTCTCGGCGGCGACCGCTTCGGCTATCCCGGCTTCGGCGGCTCGCGAGACGTTCACAGTGAGCCCCTTCGCTCCCTTCATGAGCTGTGAATCGATCGACAGATTTGCCGGCTGACGAACCGCGTTCGCGGTATCTTGCGCATGATGGCCTCCGCAACATGCGTATATGCGCATTGTACGGTTACGGCAGCGAGGCGGCGTTGATTGCCGCTCACCCCTCCATCTCTTCCCGCAGCATCTCCAGTTCGAGCCACTCCTCTTCCAGCGCCGCGAGCGTTACCCGCTCCTTGTCGAGGGCGGCGATGGTCTTCTGGAACGAGGCCGGATCGCGCTCGTAGTAGGAGGGGTCGGCGATGTTGTTCTCCAGCCGGGAGATCGAGGCGGTGACTGCCTCGATCTTCTTTGGCAGCGATTCCAGCGCGAATTTCTGCTTGAACGACAATTTCTTCGCCGGGCCTTTCGGCGCGGCCGTTTCAGATCTCGCTGCGGCGGGCGTTTCGCTGGCCTCCGCCCTTGGCCTTGCCTTGCGGTCTTCGAGCTTCGAGCCGCCGCGCTGCGCCAGCATGTCGGAATAGCCGCCGGCATATTCGATCCAACGGCCGCCGCCATCCGGTGCGATCACGCTGGTGACGGTGCGGTCGAGGAAATCGCGATCGTGGCTGACCAGGATGACGGTGCCGGCGAAGCCGGCCACCAGTTCCTGCAGCAGTTCCAGCGTCTCCATGTCGAGGTCGTTGGTCGGTTCGTCGAGCACCAGCAGGTTGGCCGGCCTGGCCAGAACGCGGGCGAGCAGCAGGCGCGCCCGCTCGCCGCCCGAAAGCTCGCGCACCGGCGTGCGTGCCTGCTCCGGCTTGAACAGGAAGTCCTTCATGTAGGAGACGACATGGCGCTGCTCGCCATTGACGAGAAGGTTCTCGCCGCGCCCGTCGGTGAGGTAATGCGCCAGCGTCTCCTGCGGATCGACGGCCTCGCGCTTCTGGTCGAGCGTGGCGATCTCGAGATTGACGCCGAGCCGCACGTTGCCGGCGTCCGGCGCCAGCTCGCCGGTCAGCATCTTCAGTAGCGTCGTCTTGCCGGCGCCATTCGGCCCGACCAGGCCGACGCGGTCGCCGCGCTGGATGCGGGTAGAAAAACCCTTGACCACGGTGAGGTCGCCGAAGCTCTTTTCGATGCTCTTGGCCTCGATCACCAGCTTGCCGGACTCGGCGGCGTCGCTGGCCACCAGGGTGGCAGTGCCCTCGGCGCCGCGATGGCTGCGGAAACGCTGGCGCATGGTCTGCAACTCGCCGAGCCGTCGCATGTTGCGCTTGCGCCGTGCGGTCACGCCGTAGCGCAGCCAGTGCTCCTCGCGCACGATCTGGCGGCCGAGCTTGTGCTGCTCGCGCTCTTCCTCTTCCAGCACCTGGTCGCGCCATTCCTCGAAATGGCCAAAGCCCTTGTCCAGCCGCTTGGTCTGGCCGCGGTCGAGCCAGACGGTGGCGCGCGACACGCGCTCGAGGAAGCGGCGGTCGTGCGAGATCAGGATCACCGCCGAGGAGGTGCGGGCAAGCTCCTCCTCCAGCCATTCGATCACCGACAGGTCGAGATGGTTGGTCGGCTCGTCCAGCAGCAGAATGTCGGGCTCCGGCGCCATGACGCGGGCAAGGGCGGCGCGGCGCGCCTCGCCGCCGGACAGGTCGTTCGGCCGCTCCTCGCCGGTGAGGCCGAGATGCTCCATCAGATAGGTGGCGCGGTAGGGATCGTCGGCCGGCCCGAGCCCCGCCTCGACATAGGCGCGCACATTGGCGAAGCCATCCATGTCGGGCATTTGCGGCAGGTAGCGCACCGTCGCCGAAGGCTGGCGGAACACCTCGCCGTCCTGCGGCTCGATCATGCCGGCGGCGATCTTGAGCAGCGTCGACTTGCCGGAGCCGTTGCGGCCGACCAGCGCGATCTTGTCCCCGGCGGATGCGCTGAGTGCCGCCCCGTCGAGCAGCGGCGTGCCGCCGAAGGTCAGTCTTATCCCGTCGAGATTGAGAAGAGGCGGGGCCATGTCAGCTTTCAGGAAGAGGATAGGGGTGAGCGAGCAGCAGCGCGCGGCCGTGGCCGAGAGCGACCTCAAGCCGCCCCTTGACCTCGTTGGATATAGTCAGCGACGAGCCGAACGCCACCTCGACATGGTCGAGCGGCCATTTGGCGCCGGTGACGCTGAGGCCGGAAAGATCGGAAAAGCCGAGCACTGAAAACAGCGTGCCGTCGGCATAGTCGAAGCCGGCTTTGCCCGGCAGAAGGGGGATGCCCTCCTGCGCGCCGCTGGTCAAAAGCACGCTGATGCCGGCTTCGGCCAGGCGGACGGCGAGCGCCAGATGCAGGAAGGCGTGGTCGGCGCGCTTGCCGCCGAAGGCGCCGGCCAGCACCAGGCCGGTGGCGCCGCGCTCGAGCGCCGCGGCGATCGCCAATTCGCCGTCCGTCTTGTCCTTCTCGGCCGAAAACACCTGGCGCGGCACGGCGGCCAGATCATGCGGCAAGTCCGCCGGCACGGAATCGAAATCGCCGACCCAGAGCTCGGGCGTCAGGCCCAGCATGCGGGCATGGCCGATGCCGCCGTCGGCGGCGATGACGCGCGCGCCGGCGAGCTGGCTGTCGAGCCTAGGCGTGCGGACGAGGTCGCCGCCAAGCAGGATGGTGAATGTGCCCATGGGCGTCGCCCTTATCAGCCTCGCCGGCGAAACGGAAGCGGCGCCTTGGAAACCCGGCAAACTTCCGCTTGCGCGGTGCCGTGGCCGGGCCTATGTGTCGAAACGCTCTAACGGGGTGCCGGACGCGGGTTTTCGCGGGCCGGCTGAGAGGCAATCGCCAACCCGCTGAACCTGATCCGGTTTGTACCGGCGGAGGGATTAGACGTTTCGGAACATCCGACGCCTCAATTCCTTTCAACACCAACGAAGGAGGCGCCGATGCGCACGCTCTTATCCCACCTTGTTCTGGCCACCGGCCTGGTTTCGCTTCTCGCGGGCCCTGCGGCCGCGAAGGACAAGCTCACCGTCTACACCTATGAGAGCTTCACCGCCGAGTGGGGGCCAGGCCCGGCGGTGAAGAAGGAATTCGAGGCCGAATGCGGCTGCGATCTCGAATTCGTCTCGGTCGCCGACGGCGTGGCGTTGCTCAACCGCGTCAAGCTGGAAGGCGCGGCGACCAAGGCCGACATCGTGCTCGGCCTCGACACCAACCTGACGGCGGAAGCCAAGGCGAGCGGCCTGTTCGCACCGCATGGCGGCGTGTCCGGCCTCAACGTCCCCGGCGACTGGAGCGACGACACGTTCGTGCCGTTCGACTACGGCTATTTCGCCGTCGTCTACGACACCGAAAAGCTGAAAGTCCCGCCGAAGAGCCTGAAGGAACTGGTCGAGGGCAGCGCCACCGACAAGATCGTCATCCAGGATCCGCGCACCTCGACGCCCGGCCTCGGCCTGCTGCTCTGGGTGAAGTCGGTCTATCGCGACAAGGCGCCGGAAGCCTGGGCCAAGCTCAAGCCCAAGGTGCTGACGGTGACGCCGGGCTGGAGCGAGGCCTATGGCCTGTTCACCAAGGGCGAAGCGCCGATGGTACTGTCCTACACCACCTCGCCGGCCTACCACATGGTCGCGGAAAACACCGAGCGCTACCAGGCCGCGTCCTTCGAGGAGGGCGAATATCTGCAGATCGAGGTTGCCGGCATCACCACGACAGGGGCGAAGAATCCGCTGTCGGAAAAGTTCATCGCCTTCATGACCGGCCCGAAATTCCAGGATGTCATCCCCGAAACCAACTGGATGTTCCCGGCCGGCAAGACCGACAAGCCGCTCAATCCGGCCTTCGACAAACTGATCAAGCCGACCAAGACCTTGCTGTTCAGCGCCGAAGAGGTCGCCGCCAACCGCAAGGCCTGGGTGGACGAATGGCTGGCGGCGATGAGCAAGTAGGTTTTTCGATGCTTGCGCCAAGCCACCCCCCGCAAGGGGGGAGAGATCACACAATCTTCGGAAGGGAGCCTTTGCCGCTGAGGACAGGCGCCGGCTCGGATGACTTGGCATCCTTCCTCTCCCCCGTCGATCGGGGGAGAGGTGGCGAGCGAAGCTCGACGGAGTGGGGGTCGACCTTGGCGCGCATCAAGACGATGCTTGCACGCGATCCTCTTTCCTGTGTCCGCTGCGGCGGTTTCCAGGTGGTTCCCCCAC
>NZ_RZOS01000406.1:0-5199 GCF_004022605.1 Mesorhizobium sp. M4B.F.Ca.ET.089.01.1.1 | reverse complement strand
GACCGCATCAGCCAGCTCGGGGAGTAGCTGATGGTGCCCCTCGGCCGGCGCGGTTGCCCGCCGCGCCCACTTTGAACTGGACCGGACCGGCCGCGGGCTTTATCGGATTGATCTGAGGCGTTATGATTTTCGCCCCTTGAGGGATCCCGGGTGATCGTGCGTTCGAAGACTGTCATAGTCCTTGCCTTCGCGCTCGCCGCCACGGGCTGCGCCGGCCGGAACACGCATGATCTGCTCAACAAGACGACGGTCACGGTGCCGGCCTCCGACATCGCCGCGACGCACGAGATCTTCGTCGCAACCACCCGCCAGCAGGCGACGAAGGACAAGCGGCAGGTGTTCGACGGCGACCGCTCGCTGACCGCCAGCTACGCCCGCGTCGACGTCACCGTTCCCAAGGTGCATCAGGTCGGCGCCATCGAACGCGCCAAGGGTTCGGCCGACAGCAACCCGGCCAAGCAGTTCACCGCCACCGAGGTCGTCCACTATGGGGACCAGCAGCAATTCGCCAAGGCCGTCGGCTCCAACATCGCCATAAGCGGCGACCGCGCTTTGGTCTTCGTGCACGGCTTCAACAACGGCTTCGACGATGGCGTCTTCCGGCTGACCCAGATCGCGCACGACACGAAATACCCAGGCACGCCGGTGCTGTTCTCCTGGGCGTCGAGCGGCAAGACGACCGGCTATATCTACGACAAGGACAGCTCCACAGCCGCGCGTGACGACCTCGAGGCGACGCTGCGGATGCTGGCCAAGACCCACGTCAAGAGCATCGACATCATCGCCCATTCGATGGGAACCTGGCTGACGATGGAGGCGCTGCGCCAGCTCGCCATCACCGGCGACCGCGATCTCGGCGGCAAGATCGGCTATGTCATCCTGGCCTCGCCGGACATCGATGTCGACGTCTTCAAGAAGCAGATGATCCGCTACGGCAAGCCGGACAAACCTTTCGCGATCCTGCTCTCGGGCGACGACCGGGCGCTGAAGCTGTCTTCCCTGATTTCCGGCGACAAGCCTCGAGTCGGCGACTACGGCAATGCGGCCGACCTTGCCAGCTATGGCGTGGTCGTGGCGGACCTGACCAACACCAAGGGCGGCGACCGCCTGAACCATGCCAAGTTCGCGGACAATCCGATGCTGGTGCAATTGCTCGGCGACCGGCTGCGCACACCAGCCGCCCTGCGCTCGACCGAACCTGACTCGGCCGAGTTCGACAATATCGGCCAAGGCATTGGAAAGGCCGTCGGCTCGGTCGCCGAAGTGGTCATCACCACGCCTTTCAAGGTGCTGACCATCGCCACCGGCGGCTGATCGATGGGCCCGCTACACGGTTTCAGATAAAAAGATCGACCTTCTGGAACGTCGTCACGTCGATCAGTCCGACATCGGAAATCCTGAGCTCGGGAATGACCACCAGCGCCAGCAGCGAGTGCTGCATGTACGCGTTGTTCAGCGAGCAACCGACCTTGCGCATGGCTTCCGTCAGTTGCTCGGCCTTGGCTGCGACTGTCTCGGCGCGCTCGTCCGACATCAGCCCTGCGATCGGCATCTCGACCAGCGCCAGTTCCTTGCCCTTGGAGAACAGGACCACACCACCGCCGACCTCACCCAGCCGGTTGACGGCCAGCGCCATGTCCTGCTTGTTGGTGCCGACGACGATGATGTGATGCGCGTCATGCGCCACGCTGGACGCCATCGCGCAGTCCGCCATGTAGCCGAAGCCGGAGACGAAGGCATTGGTGACGCCGCCGGTGCCCCTGTGCCGCTCGACCAGCGCGATCTGGCAGACGTCGTTGCGCCGGTCCATGCCGACAAGCCCGTCCTCGACCGGCAGGTCGGCCTCCAGCGCCCGCGTCGGCGCCTGGTTCTCGATCACGCCGATGACGCGCACGCGCACCTCGTTGGCCCCCTTCGGCGCGGCCACGTCGAAATCCTTGGCCTTGATCTTCTTGCCGAGCCTGACCGTGTTCTTGGCCGTCTTCGGATAGTCATAGGCCGGGATGTCGATGTCGAGCTTGCCCCCCTTGGCCAGCCTGACGCCGCGAGCATAGACCTCGTCGATGGTCATTGCCGCCAGATCCGAGACGATCAGCAGGTCGGCAAGCCGTCCCGGCGCGATCGAGCCGATCTCGCGCTCCAGCCGGAAATGCTGGGCGGTGTTCAGCGTCGCCATCTGGATCGCCGTCACCGGCTTCAGGCCCTGGCTGATCGCGTGCCGCACCACCCGGTCCATATGGCCCTCATGCACCAGCGTGCCGGAATGGCTGTCGTCGGTGCACAGGATGAAGTTGCGCGGGTCGAGCCCGCTCTCCGTCACCGCCTTGATCTGCGAAGCGACGTCGTACCAGGCCGAGCCGAGCCTCAGCATCGCCTTCATGCCCTGGCGCACCCGCGCGATCGCATCTTCGGCGCGCGTGCCCTCGTGGTCGTCCTGCGGACCGCCGGCGACATAGCCGTGGAACGGCAGGCCGAGGTCGCGCGAGGCATAGTGCCCGCCGACCGTCTTGCCGGCTCTGACCGTGGCGGCGATCTCGCCCGACATCACCGGGTCGTTGGCGGCGACGCCCGGGAAATTCATCACTTCGCCGAGCCCGATGATGTTTTCCCAGCTCATCGCCTCGGCGATATCGGCGACCGTCAGCTCGGCCCCGGCATGTTCCAGCCCCGGCGCCGACGGCACGCAGGATGGCATCTGCACATGCACGTTGATCGGCATGGCGACCGCCTCGTCATGCATCAGCCGCACGCCGGCCAGGCCCAGCACATTGGCGATCTCGTGCGGGTCGATGAACATCGAGGTGGTGCCATGTGGGATCACCGCGCGGCAGAACTCGGTCACCGTCACCATGCCGCTCTCGACATGCATGTGCCCGTCGCAAAGGCCGGGCACCAGATAGCGCCCGCCTGCATCGACGACCTTGGTGCCCTGCCCGATGGCGTGGCCCGCATTCGGCCCGCAATAGGCGAAGCGCCCGCCGGCAATCGCAATGTCGGTGCCGGCGATGATCTCACCCGAATGGACGTTCACCCAGCGGCCGTTGCGGATGACGAGGTCGGCCGGCTTGCGGCCCATCGCGACATCGACCAGGTGCGTCGCCATCTCGGTCCACGCACGGGGTTTTGCGGGCCTGGCGGCCTTCGTTTTCGGCATTGGCGATTCCCTGGCTGTGGCCAGTCTCGCAAATGTCGGCGGGTGCCGCCAGAGCCGTCGGCCGGCATCCGGTCGGCAGGCCGCGCTTGTTGACTAACCAGGTTAAAAGGCGATGCTGACCGCGAACCGAACCGTAAGAGGGAAACATGACCCGTCTCTGGAAAGCGATCGCAGTCGTCGTCTTGTTGATAGCGTCAACCGCTCTTGCCGCAGCCGAGGAACGTTGGCAGACATTGCCGGAGCCGGTGGCCATGCCCAAACCCGAGCAGAGCGGCTATGCGCCGGTCAACGGCATCCAGATGTACTACGCCGTTTTCGGTGCGGGTGACCCGGTTCTGCTCATCCATGGCGGCCTCGGCCACGCCGACATCTGGGCGAGCCAGGTGGCGACGCTTTCCAAAACGCACAAGGTCATTGTCGCCGACAGCCGCGGCCATGGCCGCTCCACCCGCACGGAGCAGCCCTATGGCTACGACCTGATGGCGTCGGACTATCTGGCGCTGCTCGACTACCTGAAGATCGACAAGACCGCGCTAGTCGGCTGGAGCGATGGCGGCATTATCGGTATCGACATCGCGCTGCATCATCCAGAACGGCTGACAAGGCTCTTTGCGCAGGCCGCCAATGTCACCACCGATGGCGTCGATCCGGGCGTGATGACCAACAAGACCTTTGCGGCCTACATCGAGCGCTCTGGCCGCGACTACAAGAAGATGTCGAAGACACCGGACCAGTATGACGCCTTCGTGGCGCAGATCAGCCATATGTGGGAAAGCGAGCCGGCGTGGACCAAGGAACAACTCGGCAAGATTACCACGCCGACGGCGATCGTCGCCGGCGACCATGACGAGGCGATCAAACGCGAGCACACCGAATACATGGCCACGGTCATTCCTGGTGCGAAGCTGATCATCTTGCCCAATGCCAGCCATTTCGCCATGCTGCAGGCGCCGGACGAATACAGCAAGGCGGCGCTGGATTTCATCGACGCCAAATAGCCAGGAAGCTGGAATGCTCGTCGGTCGCTGACGATCATTCGGATTGGCGGAAAATGGCAGAGACGATCAGGTTCGCAATCTTCGCAGTGTCGGCCGGCCTTGCCGGACTGGCATTCTTTACCTTGCATTCGTTCTGGACATGGGGCGTGCCGATCCTGATCTTCATCGCCGGCTCCGTGCTGTCCGAGTTCGCCTTCAACCGTCTGGCGCCGCCTCTCGAGAAGCAGCGCGACCTGGAGGATCGGGTGCGCAACCCGCCGGCGTAAACCGTTGTTGAATGAAGCCAATTCCGTTTTGCGGCGAATAAGGCTAGGTTGTACCCAGGAGTCTTTCGAAACCGCCATTTCGGAGAGCTCGATGCGTCGATTGACGCTCGCCAGTGCCGGTTTGCTTGCGCTGCTGTCCGGGTCGGCCCAGGCGGCGGACGTAGGCGCCGATCTGCCAATGACGGCCCCGGGCTTCGACTGGACCGGTTATTATGCCGGCCTGCAGGCCGGCTATGGCTGGGGCCGCGCCGACATGAGCTCGAGCGGCGGCGCGCCGTTTTCCGCCTCGCCCGACCTCGATGGCGGTTTCATCGGCGGCCACGTCGCCGGCCTCTGGCAATTCGACCAGGCGGTGCTCGGCGCCGTAGCCGATCTCAACTATTCCTCGGTCGACGGCGCGGCGGACCTCGGCCTCGGAGATTCCGCCGGCGCCGAGCTGAAATGGTTCGGCTCCGTCGATGCCAAGGCCGGCTATGCCATGGACCGCGTGCTGGTCTACGGCATCGGCGGAATCGCCTTCGCCGGCATCGAAGCGTCACGCAATGGCGTTGCCGACACGCGCACGGAAGTTGGCTGGACGCTCGGCGCCGGCGTCGACTATGCCCTGACGGATAAATTCGTGGTTGGCGCCCAATACCGCTACTTCGATTTCCGTTCGGAGCACTTCGACATCCCGGACGACCGCGATCAGGACGTCAAGCTCCACACGCTGGGGGTGAACCTGAGCTACAAATTCTGACCGCGAGATAGCCCGCCAGGACGCGAAACCTCCCCGTTGCTC
>NZ_RZOS01000405.1:0-5205 GCF_004022605.1 Mesorhizobium sp. M4B.F.Ca.ET.089.01.1.1 | reverse complement strand
CCGCCATGAAAGCGCCTACCGGCGCTTCGCCATGCAGGTCGAACAGCGCGCGCCGGTTGAGCAGGCCGGTCAGCGGATCGGTGAGCGCATTGCGCCGGTGATGCTGCGCCAGCCGCCCCTGGTTCAGCGCCAGCGACAGCCCGCCGATGCCGGTCATCGAGGCGATGACGATGATGAGGCTGAGATCCTCGGCCCAGTTGCTCGGCGCGTGGCCGAGCACCAGCCTGCCGTCCCAGGCCAGCACCGCCGCGCACAGCACGAACGAAGCCGCGGTCAGCGAATAGAGCAGGGCGACACCCTGCAGCGGCGCAGGCGCTTCCTCCCGCCCGCGCCAGTATTCATGCGCCGTCGCGAACAGCAGCAGGCCGGCAAGGAAATTCTCCAGCATGAAGCCAAGCCCGTCATAGCCGAGCGCCATGGGCGGCAGCGCCAAAGCGAGCGAAATGCCGGCGCCCACCAGGACGCGCGGCAATGGCGAGCGCCCTGTCCTGAACTGGTGGGCGGCACCCAGCATCACCGAAAAGCCGAGCAGCAGAAGTGCCAGCGTCAGAACGCCAAGGACAGGCCCAGGGGATTCGATATAAGCGTCATAGACAAACACCTCGCCGACGATCAGCAGCACGCTGATGGCCCAGGTCAGAAGGAACCTGTCGGAGCGGGCGGTCAGCCATGTGCCGAACAACGTCATGCTGAGGCAGGCGGCGGAAAAGCCGACCGCCAGCAGCATTGAATTGTAGTCGAGCAGCATGCCCTGTCCTTGCCGGCGGCGGCGCCAGAGTCTGCTCTGGCGTCGGCTATTAGTGCCGCAAGGAAGTGTCGATACCGTTACGATATCCGCGAAGATACCGAGATTTTGCCGCGTCAGCCCGTCACGCGCTTCATCAGCGCCATGGCGCCGAACGGTGCGCGCACCTTGCCCTCGGTGATGAAATAGGCGAACACGTCGCGCGGCTTGACCGGCGCGTCGATTTTGGGATCGACGCGCGGCAGGTCGGCCGGCTGCTTGCCTTCCGCCCAGGTCTTTACCCGCGTCGCCCACTCATCCAACCCTTTCGGCGTGTAGCAGTCGGGATTGTCGTCGCTGCCGGTCTGCAGGCGCGCATAGACGAAATCGCCGGTGACGTCGGCGATAGCCGGATATTTGGCATGGTCGGCATAGACGATCGCCGCCTTGTACTTGCGCGCAAGCGCCGCGAATTCCGGCACGATGAAGCTGTCGTGGCGGACTTCCAGCGCGTGGCGCAGCGCGACGCCGTCCTGCTTCTCGGGGAGCAGCTTCAAGAAGGCTTCGAAATCATCCGCGTCGAACTTCTTCGTCGGCGCGAACTGCCACAGGATCGGGCCGAGCTTGTCGCCGAGCGCGGCGACGCCGGAGCCGAGGAAACGCATCATCGACTCGCCGGCCTCGCCCAGCACGCGCCGGTTGGTGACGAAGCGGTTGCCTTTCAGCGAATAGACGAAACCGTCCGGCGCCTCGCTCGCCCATTTCACGAAGGTCGGCTCCTTGAAGCTGGAATAGAAGGTGCCGTTGACCTCGATGCTCGGCACCTGCCGGCTGGCGTATTGGAGCTGCTTGGCCTTGGACAGCTTGTCCGGATAGAAGGACGTGTCCCACGGCTCGAACGTCCAGCCGCCCATGCCCGAGCGGATCGTTCCTTGGCTGGCCATTGTCATCCTCCCAGTTTCAAAAGAGCTATCAGGCGGCTTGGTCGACCGGCTTGGCCATGTCGACCACAATCCATCCTGGCCGGTAGGGGTGTGCCCGGCGACCCGTTTCCCGGAAACCATAGGCTGTATAGAGCGCGATGTTTCGCTCCATCCGCGAATTGGTGTAGAGCCGCACCTCCGGCAGACCCCATGACTGTGTCTGTTCGTCGGCGAAGTCGAGCAGCGCGATGCCCAACTTCTTGCCTTGAAACGCAGGCGACACGGCCACGCTGAAGATCATGACATGGTCGGCATGGCGCTCGAGCACGATCAGCCCGGCAAGCTCAGCACCGCTCTCCAGCAGCCAGACCTCGCCGCGCTCGATGCGCGGCGCATAGTCTTCCGTCACCGGCATGGGTGGCGCGCCGAGCAGAGCGGTGTAGGGCGCATGGGCGGCGGTGGTCAGCGAAACGACCGCGGGGAGATCCGCCGCAAGCGCCTTTGTGATTGTCATTCAAACGCTCTCCAGGCGCTGACGATTGCGCACTACTCCGCCGCTTCGCGCTTGCCTCCGGGGCGCCGCTCCAGCAGCTCCTTGAGGAACTGGCCGGTGTAGCTGCGCTTCTCGCGCACGATCGCTTCCGGCGTGCCGGAGGCGACCAGTTCGCCGCCGCCGTCGCCGCCTTCGGGGCCGAGGTCGAGCACCCAGTCGGCGGTCTTGATGACTTCGAGATTGTGCTCGATGACCACCACCGTGTTGCCCTGGTCGACCAGCTCATGCAGCACTTCGAGCAACTTGGCGACGTCGTGGAAATGCAGGCCGGTGGTCGGCTCGTCGAGGATGTAGAGCGTCTTGCCTGTCGCCTTGCGCGACAATTCCTTGGCGAGCTTGATACGCTGCGCCTCGCCGCCCGACAGAGTCGTCGCCTGCTGGCCGATATGGATGTAGCCCAAGCCGACCTGCTTCAGCGTCTCCAGCTTGTCGCGGACGCCGGGCACGGCAGCGAAGAAGTCGACGCCTTCCTCGACCGTCATGTCGAGCACGTCGGCGATCGACTTGCCCTTGAACAGCACGTCGAGCGTCTCACGGTTGTAGCGCTTGCCGTGGCAGACGTCGCAGGTGACGTAGACGTCGGGCAGGAAGTGCATCTCGATCTTGATGACGCCGTCGCCCTGGCAGGCCTCGCAGCGGCCGCCCTTGACGTTGAACGAGAAGCGTCCCGGCTGATAGCCGCGCGCCTTGGCCTCCGGCAGGCCCGCGAACCAGTCGCGAATCGGCGTGAAGGCGCCGGTATAGGTGGCAGGGTTGGAACGCGGCGTGCGGCCGATCGGCGACTGGTCGATGTCGATGACCTTGTCGAGGAACTCCAGCCCCTCGATGCGGTCATGCTCGGCCGGATGCTGGCGCGAGCCCATGATGCGGCGCGAGGCCGCCTTGAACAGCGTCTCGATCAGGAAGGTCGACTTGCCGCCGCCGGACACGCCGGTCACGGCAGTGAAGGTGCCGAGCGGGATCTCGGCGGTAACGTTCTTCAGATTGTTGCCGCGCGCGCCGACGACCTTGATACGCCGGTTCTTCTTCGCCTCGCGGCGCACGCCAGGTGTGGCCACTTCGAGCTCGCCCGACAGGTATTTGCCGGTGATCGAGGCGGGGGCCGCCATGATCTGCTGCGGTGTGCCTTGCGCGATGATCTCGCCGCCGTGGATGCCGGCGGCCGGGCCGATGTCGACGACATAGTCGGCATGCAGGATCGCGTCCTCGTCATGCTCGACCACGATCACCGTGTTGCCGATGTCGCGCAGGTGCTTCAGCGTGTCGAGCAGGCGAGCATTGTCGCGCTGATGCAGGCCGATCGACGGCTCGTCCAGCACATAGAGCACGCCGGTGAGGCCCGAGCCGATCTGCGACGCGAGCCGGATGCGCTGGCTCTCGCCGCCCGACAGCGTGCCGGAATTGCGCGAAAGCGTCAGATAGTCGAGGCCGACATCGTTGAGGAAGCGCAGCCGCTCGCGGATCTCCTTGAGCACGCGCACCGCAATCTCGTTCTGCTTGTCGTTGAGCTGCGCCGGCAGATCGGTGAACCACTGGTCGGCCTTGCGGATCGACTGCTCGGTCACTTCGCCAATGTGTTTTCCCGCGATCTTCACCGCCAGCGCCTCCGGCTTCAGCCGGTAGCCGCCGCAGGAGGGGCAGGGGGTCGCCGACATGAAGCGCTCGATCTCCTCGCGCATCCAGGCGGATTCGGTCTCCTTCCAGCGCCGGTCGAGATTGGGGATGACGCCCTCGAAGGTCTTGGTCGTCTTGTAGGAGCGCAGACCGTCATCGTACTGGAAGGTGATCTCGCGCTCGCCGGTGCCGTGCAGGATGGCTTCCTGCGCCGCGGCGGAAAGATCCTTGAACTTGTCGCCGAGCTTGAAGCCATAGGCCTTGCCCAGCGCTTCCAGCGTCTGCGCGTAATAGGGCGAGGTCGACTTCGCCCACGGGCTGACCGCGCCGTCGCGCAGCGAAAGGTTCTCGTCGGGCACCACCAGATTGGCGTCGATGGCGCGCTGGCTGCCGAGACCGTCGCAGGTCGGGCAGGCGCCGAACGGATTGTTGAAGGAGAACAGCCTGGGCTCGATCTCCGGAATGGTGAAGGCTGAAACCGGGCAGGCGAATTTCTCCGAGAACAGGATGCGCTCATGCGTCTCGTTCTTCGACTTGTTGACCGAGTCCCCACCGGTCAGGCTGGCGTCGAGCGGCCTGTCGGCGAATTCGGCAACGGCCAGGCCCTCGGCAAGCTTAAGCGCCGTCTCCATGGAATCGGCAAGTCGCGTCGCCAGGTCGCCGCGCAGGACAATGCGGTCGACGACCACGTCGATGTCGTGCTTGTACTTCTTGTCCAGCGCCGGCACGTCGGCGATCTCGTAGAAGACGCCGTCGACCTTGACGCGCTGGAAACCCTTCTTCTGCAGCTCCAGCAGTTCCTTGCGGTACTCGCCCTTGCGGCCGCGCACGATCGGCGCCAGCAGGAACAGGCGCGTGCCTTCCTCCAGCGCCAGCACCCGGTCGACCATCTGGCTGACCGTCTGGCTCTCGATCGGCAGGCCGGTGGCCGGCGAATAGGGAACGCCGACGCGCGCGAACAGGAGGCGCATGTAGTCGTAGATCTCGGTGACGGTGCCGACCGTCGAGCGCGGATTCTTCGACGTCGTCTTCTGTTCGATGGAGATGGCGGGAGACAGCCCGTCGATCTGGTCGACATCAGGCTTCTGCATCATTTCCAGGAACTGGCGCGCATAGGCCGACAGGCTCTCGACGTAGCGGCGCTGGCCTTCGGCATAGATCGTGTCGAAGGCGAGCGACGACTTGCCGGACCCTGACAGGCCGGTCATGACGATAAGGCTGTCACGCGGCAGGTCGAGATCGACGTTCTTCAGATTGTGTTCGCGCGCCCCGCGAATGGAAAGGTATTTATGGTCGGCCATCGCCGGTCGCCGCCTCAGGTCTGGAATTCGTGGGATCGGCGGGGTTCTCCCCGCCCTCCCCTCTGTAGGTAATTTTTCCGCCCCCTCGAG